>JAZDGQ010000031.1:0-28251 GCA_043806835.1 Pseudomonadota bacterium
CCAGGCGGCGGTGATTTTATGGGTGTAGGGGTCGTAATAGACGACGTCCTCCTCCCTGCCGCATAAAAAAACCACGTAATGGCCTTCGCTCTCGGTGATATTGGCGATGGCGACGCCGCCCGCATAGCAATCCTCCCCGGCGTTTTCGAACGGCAGGCAGGCGCGGCTGACCTCAACCATCCTGAAGTTGAAGACGCCGTAAGGCATTTCCGGAGGCAGAAGACGGCGCAGGGATTCATAGCTGACCCCCGGTATCCGGTAGAGTCTGGCAACGGTCGCAAGGCAGGCCGGTCCGCACGACGTTTCGTCCTGTTGCCGCACAAAGAGGGAGTCGAACGGCTCTTCATTCATATTTTGTAAATTCGACGTCATTTTTCCGTTGTTAAGGTAAACATTCAAGCGATGTTTTCGGGTATTTTTACCCTCATTTTTCCGGCAAACCCGATGGAATCCATGCTAGTTTAAGCGGGGTTTTGATCCCCCTCAACACAAAACGCAACCGAAAACAAGAAAAGCATAAAATGTCACGCAAGAAAATCGCGCTCGTCGGCGCCGGCCAGATCGGCGGCACACTCGCTCTGCTCGCCGGGATGAAGCATCTGGGGGATGTGGTTCTGGTGGATATTGTCGAGGGTGTGCCGCAGGGCAAAGCGCTTGATATTGCGGAAGCAGCACCTGTCGAGGGCTTCGACGGGTGCTTCACGGGCAGCAACGATTACGGCGCGATTGCCGGAGCCGATGTCGTGATCGTGACGGCGGGCATCCCGCGGAAGCCCGGGATGAGCCGCGACGACCTGATCGGCGTCAATACCGGCGTCGTCAGAGCGGCGGGCGAGAATATCCGGAAATACGCGCCGGACGCATTCGTGATCGTGGTCACAAACCCTCTGGACGTGATGGTCGGCGTCATGCAGGAAGCGACCGGCTTCAGACCGAACATGGTGGCGGGCATGGCGGGCGTGCTGGACAGCGCGCGTTTCCGCTGCTTTCTCTCCGAGGAGTTCAAGGTTTCCGTGGAAGACGTTTTCGCCTTCGTTCTGGGCGGGCATGGCGACACGATGGTGCCTTTGGTGCGGTATTCCACCGTTGGAGGAATCCCTTTGCCTGATCTCGTGAAAATGGGCTGGACGACGCAGGAAAAGCTCGACAAGATCGTGCAGCGCACGCGGGACGGCGGGGCGGAGATCGTGGCCCTGCTGAAAACCGGCTCGGCTTTCTACGCCCCGGCTGCGGCGGCGATCGCCATGGCGGAGAGCTATCTGCTCGACAAGAAGCGCGTCATGCCCTGCGCCGCTTACCTGAACGGCGAGTACGGCGTCAGAGGTCTTTACATCGGCGTGCCGACGGTGATCGGAGCCGGGGGCGTCGAGAAGATCATCGAGGTTCAGCTGAACGCCGAGGAAAAGGCGATGTTCGACAAATCCGTGGCGGCGGTGAAGTCTCTTTGCGACGCGGCGAAGACCCTGAAGACGGAGGCGGTTTGAAATGAACATCCATGAGTATCAGGCGAAGGAACTCCTGAAAGCGCGGGGCATCCCCGTGCTGAAAGGGGAGATGGCGACGACGGCGGAGGAAGCGGTCGCGGCGGCGAAACGTCTGCCCGGCCCCGTCTATGTCGTGAAGGCGCAGATCCACGCCGGGGGTCGCGGCAAGGGCGGTGGCGTCAAGGTGGTGAAATCGGTTGCCGACGTGGAAGCCGCCGCCAAAAAAATGCTCGGGATGCAGCTCGTGACGCACCAGACCTCCCCGCAGGGTCAGCTGGTGCGCCGCGTCTACATCGAGGACGGCTGCGATATCGGCCGCGAGCTGTATCTGGGGATGCTGATCGACCGCGCCGCGTCGCGGGTGACGATCATGGCCTCGACCGAAGGCGGCATGGATATAGAAGAAGTGGCGAAAAACCATCCGGAAAAAATCATGCGGGTGTCGGTGGATCCCGCTATCGGATTCCAGGCGTTTCAGGGGAGGCAGATCGCTTTCGGCCTCGGGCTGGAAGGAAAGCAGGTCGGCAAGGCGGTCGAGCTGATCGGAAACATGTACAAGGCTTTTCTCGATCTCGACGCCTCGATCGTGGAGATCAACCCCTTGGTGGTGACGAAGGACGGCGACATCCTTCCCCTCGACGCGAAAATGAATTTCGACGACAACGCCCTCTTCCGCCGGAAGGAAGTCGAGGCTCTCCGCGACGTGGAGGAGGAAGACCCCGCGGAGCGACGCGCCAAGGACAACGAGCTCAGCTACGTCAAGCTCGCCGGCAACATCGGCTGCATGGTGAACGGCGCGGGACTGGCGATGGCGACGATGGACATCATCAAGCTCCACGGCGGCGATCCGGCCAACTTCCTCGACGTCGGCGGCGGGGCGACGAAGGAGCGCGTGGCCGAGGCCTTCCGCATCATTCTCTCCGATCCGAACGTCAAGGGCATCCTCGTCAATATTTTCGGAGGCATCATGCGGTGCGACGTGATCGCCGAAGGCGTGATTACAGCCGCGCGCGAACTGGGGCTGACGATCCCGCTGGTGGTGCGCCTCGAAGGCACCAACGTCGACAAGGGCAAGAAGATTCTGGTGGAATCCGGGCTGAACATCATCGCCGCCGACGATCTGGCCGACGCGGCGCAAAAGGTCGTCATGGCCGTGAAAGCGAAGGCGGCATGACAGAAACCGGAAACCTGAAGCCTGAAGCCGGAAAAAAGGAAGAATAAAATGGCCGTACTCGTCAACAAAAGCACTAAAGTGATCTGCCAGGGCTTTACCGGCGCGCAGGGAACCTTCCATTCCGAGCAGGCTATCGCCTACGGCACGAAAATGGTCGGCGGCGTGACGCCCGGCAAGGGCGGAACGAAGCATCTCGACCTGCCCGTGTTCGATACGGTGCGGGACGCGGTGAGGAAAACCGGCGCCGACGCCAGCGTGATTTACGTGCCGCCGCCCTTCGCGGCGGACGCGATTCTGGAGGCGGTCGATGCGGAGATTGCGCTTGTCATCTGCATCACGGAAGGCATTCCGGTTCTGGACATGGTGAAGGTGAAGCGGAAGCTGCAAAGCTCCCAAACGCGCCTGATCGGCCCCAACTGCCCCGGCGTCATCACGCCGGGCGAATGCAAGATCGGCATCATGCCGGGGCACATCCACAAGCGCGGCAAAATCGGGATCGTCTCCCGCTCCGGCACGCTGACGTACGAGGCGGTGGCGCAGACGACGGCGAACGGCCTCGGCCAGACGACCTGCATCGGCATCGGCGGCGATCCGGTGAACGGCACCGGCTTCATCGACGCGCTGAGGCTTTTCTTCGACGATCCGGAGACCGAGGGGATCCTCATGATCGGGGAGATCGGCGGCTCCGGCGAGGAGGACGCGGCGGACTTCGTCAGGCAAAGCAAAATCAAAAAACCGATGGCCGGGTTTATCGCGGGCGTGACGGCTCCCCCGGGACGGCGCATGGGTCACGCGGGGGCGATCATCGCGGGCGGCAAGGGCGCCGCGAAGGATAAAATCGCGGCGATGAAGGCGGCGGGCATGACCGTGGCCGACAGCCCCGCCGGACTCGGCGACGCCATGATGAAGGCGATAAAGGCGGCATAGGGGCGGCCTGTAGCCGGTCGAACGACTCTCTATCTCCCGAAATAAGGATGGACGACCCTGTCCCCGGCGGAGAGGCCGAGAGCCTTGGCGCGCCCGCCGTTGATTTCCAGCACGGCGGAAACCGAAACTTCCGAGCTGATGCTTTTGAGGGATTTGGGTTCGGCGTTTTCGTGGATTTTCCTGATCGTGCCGTCAGGAGCGATGAACAGCATGTCAAGCGGTATCAGCGTGTTTTTCATCCAGAACCTTACGACCCCCGTCCGTCCCAACTCGAACAACATGCCGCGATCCGGCTCCATATGTTCGCGGAACATCAGGCCGGTCTCCCCCTCCTCCCTGGTGTCGGCGATTTCGATCCAGAAGGCGTGCCTCCCGCCGTCCTTGCTTTCGATCGCCAGTTTTTCAAAACCGGGAGGCGCAGGCCGCTCCGGAGTCTGTTTCACCGTCTGCGCGGGAGGGGCGAAATACGTGGCTCCCACGAGCATCAGGAATGCGCCCACCAGAACCATCGTCAGCGGTTTCATTGATTTCATGCGACCTCCGGCAGGGATTGCGACAGTCTTCCGCCCATGCGGAAAGGTTCGATTCTGGTGCAGAGACCCGTTTTCGGATCGATGTCCGCCATCGTGCCGCAGAGCGTGACGGGGCCTTCCGCCGGATGCAGCCTTTCGCCCGGAATTTTGCGGACGAAGCGGCTGACGGCCAGCGCTTTATCCATGCCGATGACGCTGTCGTAACAGCCGCACATGCCGGCGTCGGTCTGGTAGCCGGTTCCTTTCGGGAGAATCTGCGCGTCCGCCGTCGGGATATGCGTGTGCGTGCCGACGACGAGGGAGGAGCGCCCGTCGCAATAGTGGCCCATTGCCATTTTCTCGCTGCTGGCCTCGCCGTGCACGTCGATGACGAGGGCGTTCACGTCCCTGCCGAGGAGGCTCCCATTGCAAAGCCTGTCCGCCGCCGCGAAGGGGTCGTCCAGCGCGTCCATGAAAAGGCGGGTCATGACGTTCGCCACCAGGATTTTATGCCCGTGCGCGGTCTGGAAGACGTAAGAGCCCCTGCCCGGCGTGGCTTCCGGGAAATTGAGCGGGCGCAGCAGCTTCGGGTCGTTGCCGATGGCGGAAATGATTTCACGCTGGGCCCAGATGTGGTTGCCGGTGGTAATGCAGTCCACCCCGGCTTTGTAAAGATCGTCGCAGATCCGGGCGGTGATGCCGAAGCCGGCGGCGGCGTTTTCTGCGTTCACGATCACGGCGTCCAGCTTGTATTTGCCGCGCAGGCCGGGAAGCCGCGCCATGATCTCGTCCCGCGCGCCCCGCCCGACCACGTCTCCCAGAAAAAGGATTCTCAAAGCAGCTGCCCCCCGAAGGGGCGGATTTTTTCGTCTGTCACGATTACATCCATCCTGATATCGCCTTTGTCCGCAGGGAGCTCGTCATAGGCCTGCGATTCATAAGCGAGCCCCACCGCCAGAACGGGTCCGGCTTTTTTCGCCTGCGCCAAAGTCATGTCATAGAACCCCGTGCCGTAGCCGATCCGATGCCCCCTTGCGTCAAAAACCGCCATCGGCACAAGGATGATATCCGGGATCACCACGGATCCGGCCTTCGGTTCCGCAATATTGAACTTTCCGGTTGTCATCGGCGCGGACAAATCCCAGGCGCGGAACACCAGAGGCTTCCCGCTTCCCGCCACATGGGGCAGGGCGCAGACATGGTTCCGGCGCAGCAGTTCCCGCAGGATCGGCAGATCGTCCAGCTCGGCGCGGATTGGCCAGTATCCGGCAACGACAGCTCCCGAAGGCACGGAGACATGCCTGAAAAAAAGGTCGAAAGCGGCGGCGGCGGATTTTCTGCGCGCTTCCGGGGAAAGCTGTATCCGCTGTTCCAGAAACGTCAGGCGCAGATCTGATTTTGAGAGGCGTTGCCGGGTCATGTGTTCCCTTGAAATAAAAAGTGGAAGGCGCCGCCTGAGCCGTGGACGGGGATATCCGCTAGGCCCTGTAAAACAGGTGGGCACCATGTAACCAGACCACGGCCTGATCAGCGACGGCTCCCGATCTAACGATTATCGGCCTCTGGGACAGTGCTGTCTCACGCACTCCGCAGCAACCTTCCGGAAACCACCATAGGCCTTTTCCGGGCTTTAATCAACTTCGCAAGTACAAATGGCGTGCCCGGAGGGATTCGAACCCCCGACCTGATGCTTAGAAGGCATCTGCTCTATCCAACTGAGCTACGGGCACACTGAGTAATATCAATCACTTAGTAGCAGTTTTGCAAAAACGTTCAACTGTTAAAAACGGGAAACGTTCAACTTTTGAGCGGTTCGTATGTCCTTTGTAGCTGATTTTACGAAGAGTCGCAAATGAGGGTTATTCATTCTTCCAGATGAAGCGTCTTTTGCAACCTCAAAAAAGACATCAGGCTGCCGTCCGACGAAGACTTCCGATCCGGAGATGATGCGCCGGATCAGACGAACAATGTCTGAAGACGCTTTTCACTGACAGGGAAATGGCTGATATCAACATCAGCCCGTGTGGAATTTATCACGCCCTTATGGTGGCAAGGAACCCGTCAACTTCTTTACGAAGAACGTCGGAATTTTTGGCGAGTTCACTTGCTGTTACGAGAACCTGTTCAGCAGCTGTTCCTGTTTGAGCAGCCGCTTCTGTAACAGACACAATATTCGTCGATACTTCCCGGGTTCCCTGTGAGGCTTGTTGAACGTTGTTCGATATCTCTTTGGTGACTGTTCCCTGCTCTTCGACCGCGGCAGCAATGCTCGTTGAGATTTCTTTGACCTGATTGATGATTTGTGAAATCGCGCGAATAGCCTCAACGGCCTTGTTCGTTTCGGTTTGAACCGAAGTAATCTGCCCCGCGATTTCTTCAGTCGCTTTTGCTGTTTGCTGAGCAAGCCCCTTAACTTCGCTTGCAACGACGGCGAAGCCCCTTCCTGCCTCTCCGGCGCGGGCGGCTTCAATCGTTGCGTTGAGCGCCAGAAGATTTGTTTGTGATGCGATCGTGTTGATGAGTTCAACAACTTTTCCAATTTTTGCGGAAGCTGTAGAAAGTTTTTCAACTGTCTGGACCGTGCTGCTGCTTGTCTCCGCCGCCCGCTGGGCGATGCGGGCAGCTTCCGCCACACGGCTGCTGATTTCTCCGATTGATGCGGAAAGTTCTTCTGTTGCGGCAGCAACCGTTTCGACATTTGCATTGGCCTGGGTCGAAGCGGCAGCGACTGACGAAGCTTGCGCGCTTGTTTCCTGGGCAATTTGCGACATTTTTTTCGCAGTAGACTGCATTTCAGTGGAAGACGAGGAAACGCCCTTGACGACGCTCATGACGCTCGATTCAAATTTATCCGCCATCAACATCATCGCCTTGCGGTTTTCCTTTGCGGCAAGCTCCTTTGCCTTGGCCTGCTCTGTCTGCATCTTTTCAATCCGGTTGGCATTTTCCTTGAACGTCAGCAAGGACCTCGCCATCTCGCCGATTTCGTCTCCGCGATCACAATACAGAATGTCGAGGTCTTTATCGCCGTCTGCCAATTTTTGCATCAAGCCTGTTATGCGCTTGATGGGGTTTGTAACCGACCGGCCGATAGCCCAGCCGATGGACAGGCAAAGAACGACGATCAGGAGTCCGACTGCAGCAATGGTTGTCTGCATCTGCCTCGCGTATTGGAACGCATTGGCTTTCACGTCCTTGACTTCGCCGTCGAGCATTCCGATCAATGCGTCGACCTGTTTATCCAGTTCGTTTGTGACTTTTCGCATCGGAATGGCTGCGCGCAGCCTTTCCTGCCCGACGGGTGCGGAAATAGAAGTTTTGAACAGAGATTGATAACTATCGATGTTTTTCGCGATGCCCGCAACGGCCTCGGTAAGCGCAGAATCGTTCACCTTAACGACAAGCGCGCTCATTTCCCGGACATTGTCGCGCAGGCCGTCAATAAACGTTATGACCGACTTTATTGAAGCGGCGTCATCGTTGTAAAGAGCGCCTTTTTCGTCCCCGCGACAACGAAGAAGCAGGATTTTGAGGTTATCCGATTTTTGCATCAAAACGGCTTCATTTTCGATCAACGAGGTAAAGATTTCCTTGGTCGATGAAAGGGCGTAACTGGCTATAATCGATAGAGCGAGACCGAGAAAGATGACGACCGTCATCGCTAACGCAACTTTGCGAGATACGGACAATGCTCTCAGATTCATCATAATTCTCCCTGTCACGCGTTGAGGATATAGGGACAGACACCGAAGGCGCGCTCTTGTTTATTTATGAGCGCGCCCGCGGCGCCCTGTTATTTTCACTCCATCAGGAATCCGACATACCAGATGCCAATAACTTCACCCGCTTCCGTTTTGATGGGTTCGTATCCGGTGTCATACATCTTGCCCAGAATATCGACCAGGCCGTAGAAGGCTTTGCCCTGATTGATGCTGGCGTATGCAGGGCCTGACGAATCAAGAACGGACCCAACGGCGCGCTTCCCGTCTTTCATCACGTTCGTTGTGATGCGGACGTAATTCGTCCCCTTTTTTGCAAAGACAGTCGCGGTCGCGCTGTGCTTGGTTTTTACTTCGTCAACGATCTGGAAATTGTCGTTCATTTTGGTTGTGCCAAAAATAAAATTGTCTCCTTCCAGTTTGGGGGCACCAAGCTTGGCTGTTTCGCCTTTCAGCGTTGCCATGGCTTCTATAACCTGCGGATTATCAGCTGCGCGTACAGGAGATGGCACCAACGAAAGAGAAAGAACGAGGGCTAAAAAAACACGAGCCAAATATCGTGAGCCTGTCTTTGGTTTTTGTTTGGAGGGATCGGTCATGAGGAGTCTCCTTGTTTTGATGGATTAAGATGATGTCAGCCGCGTTTTTAAAGTGGTTTCTACGCTACGGAACTGCACGAACAGCCCATACAGTCCCACAAACAGTGTAATGGGCGTTTGGTAGGGGGTGAAGCTCTTTTATAGCATTTCCATAACAGGTTGATGGTGTGCCTAATTCAGCCTCTTCGCCATTTCCGGCGTATGCAGCGAGAAGACGGGGATGGCGACGTCCATCATGGTGCCGTCCGTCATCTGCATGGCGTAGGTGCCGGTCATGATTCCGTTCGGGGTCGAGAGGGGCGTTCCGCTCGTATATTCGAATGAACCTCCGGGCTTGAGAACAGGTTGTTCTCCGATCACGCCGGAACCGTGAACCTCCTGCACCCGGCCATAGGCATCGGTGATTTTCCAGTGACGGGTTTTCAGCTGGAGCGCGTCCGGGCCATTGTTCTCGATACGGATCTTGTAGGCCCATACATAGATGTTCTGATCCGGCGTCGATTCCTGCGAAAGATACGTCGGTTCGACGGAAACGGTGACCTTTTTCGTCGTGGATATGTACATGGCCCTTACACTATTCGAGGGTGATTTGCGCGCGCCGGTTTTCCGGTTCGCGCACATTGTCGGGCGTTTTGATGAGGAGGTCTTTCTCCCCGCGGCCTTCGACCCGGATTTTCTGGGCAGGGAAGCCGTGCGAGAGGAGGTTTTTGCGGACGGCATCGCCGCGCTTCAGGGACAGCTTCTCGTTATATTTTTCGCTGCCGGAGGTGTCCGTATGGCCGATGACAACGATCTGCGTCACGTCTTCCCGCCCCTCGATCTCCTTCGAGACGGCGCTCAGAACGTCTTCAGCGCTGTCAGAAAGGCTGTGCCTGTCCCAGTCGAAGAAGACAAGGAACGTCGCCTGCTGGAGGGGGACGACTTCGCCCTTGGCAACTTCCGACACGGGGGCCGGGAATTCCTCGGCGGGGGCCGCAGACACAACGGCAGCCGGCGGCTCCGCCGGAGCCAGGGCGGCATTCAACTGCTTCATGACGGCGATGAACCTGTCCCTGCAGGGGACGCCCGTATCCCAGTGCTTTTCCTGTTGCGTCGCCCAGCAATCGAAACTGGACTGCGCGACGGCGGACATGCCGGGAGCCAGTTCGCGGCCACGGCTGTCAAGGGCGGCGAGGAGCTCGGTGCGCGCCTGCGTTATCTCGACGATGCCCTCGTCGGACAGATTCCAGTCTTCAAGAACCTCCGGCATGACGACAACGCCATCGACCGCCGCCAGGCCCTTGCGGGCGAAGTGCGTCGTGTCGGAGAGACCAAAAAAGCCGGTATTGTGCAGACTGTTGGCAAGCTCTCGGTATTCCGCCGCGAGGTATTTGGTGAAGGGGGATCCGACGGCCTGCGCCCTGTTGAGGGTGTCGAGGGCGTCCAGGCCGGAGCATCCGGCTAAAACAACCACGGCGGCGATGGCGAGAATCTTACGGACGGACTTCATCAGGGGACTCCTTCGGAAACACACGGATTTCATCCTCTTTCTTACAAGGCTCTTGCCCGTTTTGTAAAGGCATTTTCTAAAATAAAGGCGGGGCTGATATTGACATAAAAAGCGAGTTTGTCCTTTGCAAGAGAGCGAAAATGCATTATGAATGCGGGCTACAAGCGGGTGTAGCTCAGTGGTAGAGCGTCAGCTTCCCAAGCTGAAAGTCGCGAGTTCGACCCTCGTCGCCCGCTCCAATCAAACACTTTTCCTGCAGAAGCGGAACTGATTATCTGCCCTCCTGATGGATAAGCCGTTCCAGATTCCGGCGGTCTTCCTCCCTGTAGCCGGTCTGGTGCTTTCCGGGATCCGGTGGCGGGGTTTTGCTCCTCTCCACGTACAGAAAAGCAGCAGCCGCGGCCGCAGCAAGGATGACGACGAGATATTTCAATTTCCCGCTGGATTTCTTACCCGCCATGATGGCCTCATTTTTTCTTTCATGGAAGCGACGGAACCGCCTCCTCCGGCGTCAGGGGGGTGTCCGGGGGCATTTCCGGCTCCTCCGTCCAGATTTCGCTTTCCTCCTTTTTGATCTCCGTTTTCATTTCTCTCATTTCTTCCACGGCCTGATCGCTTTCCTCGCCGATCTTGTCGATGTCGATCTTGTCAATCTTGATCGCAATTCCGCCGCCGCGGTCCTCGATCTTCTTGTGCAGTTCGAACGTCTCGTCCGCCCAGGCAAGCGTCCCCTGCAGAACGTACCCGCTGACGGAGTCTTTTATCCAGACGGGAAACTTCTTCTGGTCGATGTTCAGGAAGGAGAACAGCGCATAAAACGCGAACACCAGGAGAAACCCGCGCATGAACCCGAACCCGGCGCCGAGCAGCCGGTCCACGACGCCGACCCCCGCATCGGCGACCCAGTGGGTGATGACGCGCCCCACAAGAACCATGAACACGAAGGTCAGCAGGAACATGCCTCCGTAAGCCGTCACGTTTGCAGTCACCTCAGGGGTCAGGAGGCCTAAAATCTTTTCGACGTTTTCGCTGCTGCCTTCCGGCGGAACGCCCAGCCATTTTCCGAGCCCCGGAACCAGCATATGGCCGCCGCTGTAGGAAACATACAGGGCCATGCCCAGTCCCGCGAGAGTGAAAAACTCCTTGATGATGCCCCGAAAATAGGAAATCAGGGTGGAGGCAAGAATAATCGTGCCGACAGTAAGATCGAAAGCAATAGGGGTCATGTCTGCTTAGTCCTCCGTGAAAAGTGAAAGCATATCCTTGAGATGTTTGACCTGCGTCAGCCGCACGTCCTCTTTTTTGTCTTTTATTTTGGGATGCGCCGGGATCATCGCATGTTTGAACCCGAGCTTCGAGGCCTCCTTCAGCCGCGTGTCCATTTGTCCGACGTTGCGAACCTCGCCGGAGAGGCCGATTTCGCCGAAGATGACCATGTCGGAGGGAACGGGCACGCCCGAGAGCGAACTCGCCAGCGCCGCCGCCACGGCCAGATCCGCCGCCGGTTCGGTGATGCGGAGTCCCCCCGCGACGTTCAGGTACACGTCATTGGCGCCGATCTTGACGTCGCACCGCGCTTCCAGAACGGCCAGCACCATCGCCAGCCTCGCGGAATCCCAGCCGATCACGGCGCGGCGCGGCATCCCGAGAGGGGACGGCGCCACCAGCGCCTGAATCTCCACCAGCACGGGGCGGGTGCCTTCCATTCCGGCGAAAACGGCGCTCCCGGAAACCTCCTGCTGGCGCTGCGACAGGAAAAGCTCCGACGGATTTTTGACTTCCTGCAGCCCCGTCTCGCCCATTTCGAAGACGCCGATCTCGTCGGTGGGGCCGAAGCGGTTCTTGACGGCGCGCAGAATGCGGAAGGTATGCCCGCGGTCGCCCTCGAAATAAAGGACAGTGTCGACCATATGCTCCAGCACGCGGGGGCCGGCGATCTGCCCGTCCTTGGTGACATGCCCGACGATGAGAAGACATGTGCCCCGGCGCTTGGCGGCGCGGATCAGCTCCTGCGCCGAGGCGCGCACCTGAGCGACCGTCCCCGGCGCGGAATCGAGATTGTCGATATACATCGTCTGGATTGAATCGATCACGGCCACATCGAACTTCTCTTTGTCCAGAGTGGAGATGATGTCGCGGACGGATGTGGCGGAGGCAAGGCTTACCGGCGCTGCGGCGAGGCCGAGACGGCGGGCGCGCATCCGCATCTGGTCGATGGATTCTTCGCCGGAAACGTAGGCGCACTTCGCCGTTCCGGAGAGCTTTGCTGCGGCCTGCAGGAGAATGGTCGATTTCCCGATGCCCGGATCGCCGCCGATCAGGATGGCGGAGCCCTCCACCAGACCTCCGCCGGTGACGCGGTCGAATTCCTCGATGCCGGTCTTGCGGCGCGGCTGGACGGCGGAAGTCCCCGACATCGGCGCGAAATCGATCACCCGCCCCTTGGCCCTGCCAAGCCCCTGCGGCGGGCGCTCGGCGGCGGCTTCCTCAACGATCGTGTTCCACTCGTTGCAGGCTTCGCACTTGCCTGCCCACTTGTTGTGGGAGGAGCCGCAGGACTGGCAGACATATAAAGTGGCGGGGCGAGCCATAAAAAACCTTTGATTACAAGCCCCTTATCTTTAGCACGGCGCGTTAAAAAAGAAAACCGCAGATAACCGCTGATAGACGCAGATCCTCTGCGTTCATCGGCGCCCATCTGCGTTTTTTTCTTAAAATTTAGGCCGCCTTTTTGCTCAGCGCGGCTTTGGCCTGCTCGGCGATCTTTCCGAAAGCGACGGCATCTTTCACCGCGATGTCCGCAAGGACTTTGCGGTCGAGAGTGATGCCCGCCAGTTTCAGGCCGCCCATCATCCTGGAATAAGTCAGGCCATGCAGGCGCGACGCCGCGTTGATGCGCTGAATCCACAGTCCCCGGAAATCACGCTTCTTGGTGCGGCGGTCGCGGTAAGCATAGCGCAGGGCTTTTTCAAGCCGTTGCAGGGCGACGCGGAAGCAGCTGTTGCTGCGCCCCATGTAGCCTTTGGCCAGCTTCAGGACTTTTTTGTGACGGTTGATGGAGGACGTGCCCCCTTTGACGCGAGCCATGTTATGCGGCCTCCTTCTTCACTGCGGCGGGTCTCTGCCGGTTGCGGTTGTTGCGCCGCAGGCCGCTCTGATAAGGGAGAAAATTATCGAGAATGGTCTTGGCGTTCATGTCCTTCAGGATCAGGGTCGAACGGCCTTCAGTTTTCATTCTTCTGGATTTGCTGGTCAGGCGGTGCCGCTTCGCCGCGGCTCTCGCCTGCACCTTGCCGGTACGCGTGACGGCAAAACGCTTCTTTGCGCCCGAGTGGGTATTCATCTTTGGCATTTTGTTTTCCTTTCAAAAAATCACGGCAACCGAGGCAGCCAAATCCGAGCCAGATCGCCTTTGGAGGGTCGTTTATAAAGGAATTATTCATAGAGAGTCAAGAAAAACGCGGAAGGCGACCAAAATAAAAGCATAAATTAACATAATAGTGGCGCTTCGTCGCTTTAATTTTTAATTCCCTAAAACTTCTTATTAAGAATTGTGATATAAAATAAGGAGGTCTTGGGGAGGCTGAAAATGATGATGTCTGGAATTTTGTCCCTGTTGGGACTGGAGCAAAGGGTTCCGAGCGCAATACCGGAGCACCGTCGTAAGTACGTCCGCTATCCCGGCTACCATGCCGAGGTGATCGTGGGGGATCAGTCTTACAGCGTACGCGACTGGAGCAGGGGCGGCGTCGCCTTTGAGACCGCGCCGGACGCCCGCCTGACTACCGGAGACCACATTCAGGTCACCTTGAAATTCAGGCTTCCGCACGACACCATCACCATCCGGCAACTGGCCCGCATCGTGCGCGCATCCAGGCATAATATCGCGGCGGAATTCGCTCCCCTGCCGACGGTCGTCCACCGCCAGTTCGAGCGCGTGCTGGACAATCTGCATGCCCAGGACTTCCTGGAATCCCAGGTTGTCTGAGGGCTGTAAATAATACGGAATACATCTTTCTCGGGAGACTCCCTATGGCTTCCATTATCTTCGGGCTGGCGGTTATCGGATTTCTGGTGCTGTTCGCTTACCTGAAGATCCCGCCCCGCTATGCCGACCAGAGACTTGTCAGCGTCTACAACGCAATGGTCCTGACCGTCTGCTTCGTCCTTTGCCTGGTGTTTTTTCTGTATATCCGCGCCAACTGGATGGGGTCCCTCGACGACAAGTGGTGGAAGCCCGTGGCCATCATGGGCTCTCTCGCCATCGAAATCGTTTTTCTGGGGATATGCTTCCTGCTGCGTAATTTCTGGGTTTTCAAGCCGCCCCGCCGCCCCGGCAGGGACGGTTTCAGTTTTTAACCTTGCGGAGTCCGACGATGGATCTGGCCTTGAAGAAAAAATTCTCCTCCAGGACGGCGGAACACCTGCTTGATATCGGCGCCGTTCATGTCAACGCCGAAAAGCCTTATATTTTCACTTCCGGCTGGGCGTCTCCCGTTTACATCGACTGCCGCAGGATCATTTCCTTCCTGGAGCCACGCCGGGACATCATCCGCATGGCGTGCAAAACACTGACGGGGGCGGGAGTCGCGGGCCTGGCCGATTACGTCGCAGGGGGGGAGACGGCGGGCATTTCCTATGCCGCATGGATATCCGAAGCCCTGAACAAGCCGATGCTTTATGTCCGTAAAAAGCCCAAGGGCTTCGGGCGCGGCGCGCAGATCGAAGGGGAGATGAAGGAAGGCTCCCGCGTCCTCCTGGTCGAGGATCTGACGACGGACGGCGCCAGCAAGGTCGTCTTCGCCAACGCCCTCAGGGACGGCGGCGCGCACGTCACCGACGCCTTTTCCGTTTTCTTCTATGACATCTACAAGGAAAGCCCCCGGCTCCTGTCGAATGCCGGACTGACCCTCCATTACCTCGCCACATGGAAAGACGTGCTGGAAGCCGCCCGGCACAGAAGCCTTTTCCCGGAAGACACCTTCAGGGAAGTGGAAAAATTCCTGGCCGCCCCCGCCGAATGGTCCCGGGATCACGGCGGCCTTTACGAGCGCGCCGGCACAGCTTCCTGAACAGGCCGGACGCGGCCTGCCGGCGCTGACAACGGCCAGCGCCCTGAACCGGTCACGGTCACTGGTTCATGACGCGGAAGAACTCGTCATTGTTCTTGGTATCCTTCATTTTGTCCAGCAGGAATTCCATCGCGTCGACGGTGCCCATCGGGCTGAGGATGCGGCGCAGCATCCACATTTTGTGGAGGGAGTCCTTGTCAACCAGCAGCTCTTCCTTCCGGGTTCCGGACTTCTGGATGTCGATGGCGGGGAAAACGCGCTTGTCCGAAATTTTGCGGTCGAGGACGATCTCGGAATTGCCGGTGCCCTTGAACTCCTCGAAGATCACCTCGTCCATCCGGCTGCCGGTGTCGATCAGCGCCGTCGAGATGATCGTCAGCGACCCGCCTTCCTCGATGTTGCGGGCGGCGCCGAAGAACCGCTTCGGCCGTTGCAGCGCGTTCGCGTCCACGCCGCCGGTCAGAACCTTTCCGGAGGACGGCACGACCGTGTTGTAGGCGCGGGCGAGGCGCGTGATGGAATCGAGCAGGATCACGACGTCCCGCTTGTGCTCGACGAGGCGCTTGGCTTTTTCCAGCACCATCTCGGCCACCTGGACGTGCCGCGCGGCGGGCTCGTCGAAAGTGGAACTGATGACCTCGCCCTTCACGGAGCGATCCATGTCCGTCACTTCCTCCGGGCGCTCGTCGATCAGCAGCACGATCAGATAGGCTTCCGGATGGTTGGCCTCGATGGAGTGGGCGATGTTCTGCATGATGACGGTCTTGCCGGTGCGCGGCTGCGCCACGATCAGGGCGCGCTGGCCGAAGCCCAGCGGCGCCACCAGCTCGATCACGCGCTGAATCATGAATTTCTTCGTCGGGTTGTCCAGCTCCAGCTTGATCTTGCGGTCGGGATACAGCGGCGTCAGGTTGTCGAAGTTGACGCGGTGCCTGACCTTCTCCGGATTTTCAAAATTGATCAGGTTGACCTTGAGGAGCGCGAAATAGCGCTCGTTGTCCTTCGGGGACCTGATCTCGCCCTCGACCGTGTCGCCGGTGCGCAAGCCGAGCTTTTTGATCTGGCCGGGAGAAACGTAAATGTCATCCGGCCCCGGCAGATAGTTTTCTTCCGGAGAGCGCAGGAATCCGAATCCGTCCTGCAGCACTTCCAAAACACCGGAACCGATGATCGGGATGCCCTGTTCCGCCAGGCGCTTCAGAACCGCGAACATGATTTCCTGCTTGCGCATGGTGGTATAGTTTTCGACCCCGACGCTTTCGGCGTAAAGAAGAAGCTCGGCGGGGGATTTCTTTTTCAGTTCATGCAGGTTCATGGCTCCTTTGTCCACGCTGGGAGAGGAAGCCTCTGTTTCCGCCGGCGTTTCGGCGGCAGAGCCGGCGGGCGCGCCGAGGAGGTCGTCGGAACCCGGGTGTCGTGTGCGTTTATTCACTTGTCTGTTTCTTTCATAGGGGGCGTTGCGGCGGGAAAATCCATGCCTGGATGGGGAGGGTGTCTTGCCTTAATTTCGTCAGGGAGAAGCAGGACGCCTTTTGAAAGCATCCTCCGCGGGGCTATTGAACCAGTCGCTTACTCTCCCCGCGAACCGGACGCATCCGATTAAATCCGATGATCTGATGTATGTCAACTCGATTCTTTACCCTTTGGCATTGTTATCAATCCGTCCATAAGTAAACGCACATAGAACAGTGAAAAATCCTTTGTTTTCAGACAAAAATCACAGTTTCATGTGAGCCTATTAATGGACGGATTAATAATCTTGGATAGTTTTTCGGGCACCACTCCCTTGAAAACATTCAGAAAAAAAATGGAGCCCTATCCAAGATTAACAAGGCCTGCCCTTTTTTGTCATGATGCAAAACCTTACGCTTACGTTTTAACTTGACATATTTGTAACAAATCATCTATGATGATATAGTCCTTTAATTGCCATATTAAGCGCGTGTTGAATGTGGCGGCAACTTAAATTCTTGTTAGGAGACAAACTATGAAGCAATTACCCTTATCTTTTTTCACAGACCGTTATGAAACTTATCCTGTAAAAATCGCCACTGACGGATTGATAAACGCTCTCCATGAGGGGAACTTCGATGGTGCCCTGCGCTTTATTGAAGAAGGCGCGAATGGAACGAGAGAAGCAGAAAAAGAAGAAAGAAGGGCTTTTCCTTCCTCTTATAGCAAGCCTCTTGATTGGTTAGGGCTTGGGACAAAATAACAGAATCGGAATATAAAGAATCCACCGCAGGGTAGAAACGTAGGATAAGGAATTTCTGCCTTATGTTTAATGTTAAACTGACGCTGTTATTTTGTCCCAAGCCCTTAGTAGCAAATGGCAACCCCGATGACAAAAACTATCGCAAAGATATGTTTACACCTGAACAGCGCATACAACTTTTCGACGCGCTTGTTGCTAAAACCAAAAACCCGATTGATCTTGTATCTGACGAAACGCTGAAAAATGTTCTCACGTGGGGGCGTGCTGAGATGATTCCGAAGCTAGCAGATATCGGTGTCAAAATCGAAGGCCAACACTTCGTTAGAGCCGCGAACCCTTACCACCGTCCAAATGAAGCCATAAAGATAATGGAAGCAGTACTGCCCTATGATGGCAACAACGTCAACGTAGCTGATTCAAGGGGAGTAAACGCTGGACATGCGGTTGCTGAAAACGCTGATCTGGACGCTTTCAAATGGCTTGAGGAGCGCGGATTAAAGAAAGAGGCCGTTGCAAAAGAAATATGGCCTTCAACCTATGCACATATGGTTGCCATAGGCCGTGATAACCTGGAAGAAAAGCGTATCAAATTTGCATCCTATCTTGCAGACAACAAATATCCAATTGATGCCCCCGGCAGAGACAACACTACACCAACGGAAAGCGCCATAGATAAAGGGCGAGTCAGTCTCGCGCTCGTTTATATCAACGCTGGCGCGGCAGCGAAACCAGAATATCTTCCCCGCTCTATCGCAGCCACACATTTTAACACTGCAAAAGCAAAAGATGTGAGGGCTATTGGCAAAAAACTAGCTGAAAAAGGCGAAATGAGCAAAGATACTGTTACCCGCGCCTTCAAGGAACTGTTCCACATTATTGCCAAGAACCGCAAAAATATACAGCAAGGCGTTCCTATCGCGGTGCACCTGCTCTTCCAAAAGAATCACACCACTCGAGGCTGCAAAAAAGAAGAACAAAGACCTACCTAAACATGCAAGCGGAAAGCCTGAAATAACTCACGCAGCAAGTCTACTGACACCATAACCGCAATCCAGCCCCGCGAAATTTTGTCAGAACGGCTTGATGATCGCCATGGCCACGATCACGAACATCAGAAGCGTCGGGATTTCGTTGGCCTTGCGGTAGAAAGATCCCGTATGTCTGTTTTCGTCCCGGAGAAAATCCTTGCGCCATCCGGACAGGCAGACGTGAAAGATCTGCATCAGGAGAACCGCCGCCAGCTTTATATGCAGCCATTTGCCTGCCGTGAACATGCCGGGGTTCGCGACGATCATGGCCGTGCCGGAGATCCAGGTCAGAACCATCGCCGGAGTCATGATGATGTGCAGGAGCTTTCGTTCCATGATCTTGAATGTTTCGGAGAGGTTCGACCCCTTGCCCGCGCCGACGTGATAAACGTACAGACGCGGCAGATAAAACAGCCCCGCCATCCATGAGATGACGGCGACGACGTGAAGCGCCCTGAGCCACAGATAGTTCTCCAGTAAAAATTCAGCCATGGCGCCATCTCTTCTTTTTCATTCCGCGCGCACAGGATAAAACAATATCCCGCAGCCCTTCAATGAAATTCGGGTGCGTGCCGACGGTCGGAACCCTCGCGAAGTACGGAACGCCCAGATGCTTTGCGCGGTCGCGACAGTCTATGTCGAGTTCAACCAGCGTCTCGACATGCTCCGACACGAAAGCAACGGGATAGATCACAACGCCAACGCCGTCTCCGGCGGCTTTCTCCAAAGCCTCGACAACCGAGGGTCCTGTCCATTTGAGGCGTCCCACCCGGCTCTGATAGCAAAGCTGCCAATCCAAAGCAGGCCTGTTCAGATGTTTGACGATAGCGGCGACGGTCTGCTCGCACTGGCGCTGGTAGGGGTCTCCCTTCCGGATGATTTTTTCAGGAAGCCCGTGCGCCGAAAACAGAACTCTGATTTTTTCCGGAGCCCCCGCCAGCGCTTCGCCGATCAAGTCCGAGGAAGCGGCGATGAATCCCGGATCCTCCGGGTAACAGCACATGAACACTCCCCGCAGGTCAATGCTCGTCTTCTTCTCCGCATGCTGCCAGCTCTGTAGGGACGAATGGCTTGTGGTCGTCGAATACTGCGGATACAGGGGCAGAAGGACGGTTTTTTCCGGCCGGAACGCCGCAACCTCCCTGACCGTTTGCTCTGCCAAAGGCGGCGAATACCGCATGGAGACAAAGACCCGCGTTTCCGGATTGGTTTCTTTCAGAAGCTTCTCCAGCGCCGAAGCCTGCGCGCGCGTGTTTTCCAGCAGCGGGGACTTTCCGCCAAGCGCCTGATAGGCTTTCCGCGATGCCCCGCAGCTCCGCCTCCAGGAAGTCCAGGCGGCAATGAGGCACCGGAGGGGGGCAACAACGCCGATGATGTTCCTGTCCATGAAGAACCTGAACAGGAACGGCCTGATGTCTGCGGGCGAAGACGGCCCTCCCGTGTTGAAAAGGACGACGGCCAGTTTTTCCGGTGTCCCGTTTTCCGCCATTATCTTCGATATTCTTTGAGGATGTTCGCCAGTTGAGAAACGTGCTCCGGCGGGGTCTCCTTGAGGATGCCGTGCCCGAGATTGAAGATGAAGTGCGCGGACCCTGCCGTTTCGAGGATGCGGCGCGTTTCGGTTTCCAGCGCCTTTCCTCCGGCCAGCAACAGCACGGGATCCAGATTCCCCTGCAGGATCACCTTGCCGCCGAACGTGCGGATGGCCTGCCCCAGGGAAAGGTACTGATCGAGCCCGACGCACCGCACTCCCGACCTTTCGGCATATTGCGGGTAAAGAGGCCCGGCGCGGCGCGGGAACCCTATGACGGGAAAGCCCGGATAAGCCTTGTGAATGTTGTTCACTATTTTCCTGGTAGGTTTGATGACCCAGCGGTCAAAATAGAGCTCCGGGAGCAGGCCGGCCCAGCTGTCAAATATCTGGACGGCATCCACGCCGATCCTGATCTGTTCGAGCAGATAACGGGACGTCGCCGTCACCAGCGTTTCAATCAGAAGATCGAATTCCTCCGGATGGCTGAAGGCGAATTTCTTCGTGCTGACGAACTCCTCGTCCCCGCGCCCCTGCACCATGTAGCAGGCCACCGTCCACGGTCCTCCCGCGAAGCCTATAAAAGCCTTCCCGGGGGGGATGCCTTCTTTCACGCGGCGGATCGTTTCATAGGCCGGCTGCAGTTTTTTGTTGAAGGCGTCGAAATCAATTTCCCCGAAACCCCGGATCGTCTGGAAAGCCCCGAGCCTGGGGCCCTCCCCCTCGACAAAGTCGAGTTCCTGCCCCAGAGCGTACGGAACGACCAGAATGTCCGAGAACAAAATCGCCGCATCCATGTCGAACCGGCGAACCGGTTGCAGGGTGATTTCCGCCGCCATCTCCGGATCAAAACAGAGATCAAGGAAGGAGCCGGCCTTCCTGCGCAATTCGCGGTATTCCGGCAGATAGCGTCCGGCCTGTCTCATCAGCCAGAAGGGAACCTGCTGTGTGAACTCCCCCTCCAGCGCCTGCATCAGCAGTTTTTTTTCCGGAATTTTCGCGGATAAGGGCTCTGTCATTTTACCTTTGCCATGCCTTGTAACATTCCATCAGAACAAGGGTGCCAGTTTTTATTGGGGAATAAAAGAGAAACTCTTCCTTTCCATCTTAATATAGATATATCTTAAGACAGTTGTAGTTGGTAGTGCGGTGAAGAGCGGGGACAGAAAGATAGGCACATAACCGGCCACAAGGCGCGGGTCCCCGGATTTCCCGGAGAAGGATGTCTTTTGTATAAACTGGTTTTCCGGCAGGCCGCGCTGCGGCATCCGGCGACTGTGAGTCCTGTGGATAACTTGTTTTTCAGGGAAACAGGATATCCCCGTTATTGATATTCAGAGTCCATGTCCGCGCTTCTTCTGTATTTTTTTATCCCTTTCTGTTGACAGAGCGTCTTGTCCGCCAGCGCGTCTTCCTGCAAACAGGGTTATTCGCCGGTTATCCACAGGCAAGGACAGAACACATTTCCAAGGATGTCAGAATCAGGAGCACATCGCTACCAGGCCAGTGGAGCTGAACGTGCAACCTGCCAACCCAAAACTGGCACGCCACTTGCGAGGCATTCTCGATAAGAAGCCAAAAGGCTCGACGACGTGACTTGGGAATGTGTGGGAGTTTAGGTGATGAGTGCGCTACTATCTCAGATAATGCATAAATATCAATCGGTTGCGCCGCAACGGGTGATTCAGGCCGTCGAAAGGGCTGCCGCCCGCACCGGGGCAGATTTTTCCTTCCTGATGGACAAGGCTTCCGCCGAGAGCGGTTTTGACCCTTCCGCCACGTCCAAATCCTCGACCGCCACCGGCCTTTTCCAGTTTATCGACAGCACCTGGCTGAACATGATGAAGGAGCATGGCGCGAAATACGGTCTGGGCGCGCTCGCCAGCCAGATCCAGATCCGGAACGGCAAGCCCTGCGTGGACGACTGCAAGGCGAAGGCCGCCATCCTGAACCTGCGTAAAAATCCGGAAATCGCCGCGCTGATGGCGGGCGAGTTTTCCGCGCAGAACAAGCAATATCTTCAGGAACACACGGACGGAACCGTGGGCGCGACGGAATTGTACTTCGCGCATTTCATGGGAGCCACCGGAGCGACGAAATTTCTCAATGCCCGCGATGCCGGGGGCGACGCCGTCGCCGCCGACCTGTTCCCGAAAGAGGCTCTCGCCAACAGAAACGTGTTCTTCGATCCCGCCACCGGCCGGGCACGGACGCTCGACGGCATCTATGATTTCTTCGCGCAGAAGTTCGGGGGCGGGAACGCAGCGGCGGACGCGAAAAAAGCTCTCTCTCCTCCGGCGCCCCCGCAAACCGCCACCGCCCTTGCGTCCGCCGATATCGCGCAGACGTTTTCTTCTCCTGACGGCTGGAGCGTTCCTTCGATGTCCGGAACGGGATTCTCCCACATTTCATACCCCGCCCTGCACCGCTCGCCGATGTCGAAGCTGTCCGCCGAAAGCATCCTGCTGATGGCGCAGATGCAGATGCTCCTGCTGCCTCCCGCCGGGGAAAAACATCGGGAGAATGCCGGCCTGTCTTGAGCAGGTGCCTGGCGGACACAGGACGCCCCTGCCCTTTTAGGGAAATACTATTTTGTGATTTCGGGCTCCGGATCCGTGTTTTTCACATCTGCGATTTTACGCTCAGGTACGCCCAGTTGATCCATTCCAGGCACGCCGCGATGTCGGAAGATTCCACGGTGGCCCCTCCCCAGAGGCGGTAGGAGGCCGGAGAGTCGCGGTGGTTGGCGACTTCGTAGGCGATGCCTTCTTTGTCGAGAATCTTTTCCGAGTCCTTGATGATTTTAAGCTGTTCTTCGACGCCTTTGGCCGTGAACCACGGATCGACGACCCTGAAGCAGAGGGAGGTGTTGGAACAGATATCGGCGCGCTCCGCCAGAAACTCCGCCCATTCCGTTCTGGCGACCCAGTCTTCGGCGGCCTTCAGGTTGGCGGCGCTGCGTTTCAGGAGCGCGGGCAGGCCGCCGATGCTTTCCGCCCATTTCAGCGCGTCGAGATGGTCTTCCACGCAGAGCATGGAGGGTGTGTTGATGGTTTTGCCCTCGAACGGCTCGTCGAACAGCTTTCCGTTTTTAGTGATGCGGAAGATTTTCGGCATCGGCCACGGCGGGGTGTAGCTTTCGAGCCTTTCCACGGCGCGGGGGGAGAGCGCCAGCATCCCGTGCGCCGCTTCGCCGCCGAGAGCCTTCTGCCACGACCACGTGACGACGTCGAGCTTGTCCCACGGCATGTCCATCGCGAAAACGGCGGAGGTGGCGTCGCACAGCGTCAGTCCCTTGCGCCCGGACCTGATCCAGTCGCCGTTGGGCACTTTGACGCCGGAGGTGGTCCCGTTCCATACAAAGACGACGTCGCGGTCGCAATCGACTTTGGAAAGATCCGGAATGGAGCCGAACGGCGCTTCGAAAACACGTACGTCCTTCAGTTTCAGTTGTTTGGTGACGTCCAGAATCCAGAACTTGCCGAAGACTTCCCATCCGAGCACATCCACGCCGCGTGCGCCCAGCAGAGACCACATCGCCATTTCAATCGCGCCCGTATCGGAGGCGGGAACGAGCGCGAGATGGTAGTCCTTCGGCATCCGCAGGATGGACTTGGATCTTTCAATCAATTCATGGATCTTCGCGACGCCGACGGGAGCGCGATGCGAACGCCCCAACAAAGCCCCTTTCAGAGACTCGAACGACCAGCCCGGCCTCTTCGCGCAGGGACCTGATGAAAAGCAGGGATTTTTGGGCTGAACGGTCGGACGCTGAACGGTCGGCATGGGGAGCTCCTTTTTCAATGACGCATGAATCCTACACGCAGTTTTCACCGCAGGCTACTTTTAAAAGCGCCTGTTCCGGGGTATATATGATCGGGAGTTGGTATGAGAAGCGCTTTCTTGCAGGGCAATCTGAACTTCCCGCTTTTGGTCAGCGCGTTCCCGCATTCACGGAGGCTATGGGCGGAATTCGACCGACGTGAGAGATTTTATTTTCACGGCTTTTTTGACGTCGTCCGGGGCGGGCTTGTTGCTCTGCGTGTTAATATCTGCGGAAAGTTTCCTTATTCCTGTGTTCCGTTCCATGGATAATGGCACGGGAACCAGTAAAGGCGATGGGGCTTGTTTCGTCTTCTTCCCGCCGAGAAACTTTGCAACGCCTCCCTTGATATCTTCCAGTATTTTCCGCCCTCCGCCCGGCGTGAGCCCGCATTCCACCTTCACGAAAACGCCCGCAAAAACGGCGAAAGCCGCCGCCGGGAGCCAATTGCCGTAGTAGACGCCGACAGCGGCGGTAACGCCCCTGGCAAGGGCTGTGACGATTTTCGGGTACCCTTCATACTCCGGTTTGCCTTGCCTGGCGTTATCGAGAGTTATTTTGGTTGCCGCGATAAGAAGCGGGGCGGACAGGAGGAGAGCCACCCAGTTCCCCGCTATCAGGCTCGAGAGAGCGGCGGCGATATTGATATAAACCTCACCTCGTTTGGACATCATGGACAATGTGGATTGCTTTGTTTCCATGATTTTGGGTTGCCCTTGCATTCCCTTGAGCAGGGCATTTTTTTCCTTGTCGCGCTGGGCTTTCTCGAGGCTTTGCGCGAGCTTGACGGAGCCGAATGACCACAGAGCACTGGCGGCGGCGGGTATCCATGCTCCGATGGAGATAGCGATGACACTGACGGCTGCCAGTGCAAACGCGTTCGTCAGTAAGGGTGTTTTTGGATCACGGAGGATTTTGTCAGGCCAGGAATCTTTTTTGAAAAGATGCGTATCGCTGACGGCAAGCGCTTTGGCCAGGGCAGAAACACCCAATGCTATCCCGCAAGCGGCGGCTCCCCAGATGTTGGTGCCGGCGAGGAACAAAAGTAGGGCGCCGAAATTATAACCGACGCCGGGGTTGGTGAGCACCTCTTTTGCGACGACCCCCCACTTTGGCTTCGGCGCGGCGTGTGTTCCTTCCTTTATTTCCTTTTGGTTCTCAACGGGGGCAGAACGACTGTCGGCCTCACCAAGAAATTTTGAATCTTTCATAATAAACACCCTGCAAGCGCACACAAAAATTAGCCATATCATTATACCATGATAATACAATGCGCCATTAGCAACTTTCAGTTTTTGCGGATTTTCCGTTTTTTCTCACGGGAACGCCTGTTTTTATTTTACATAACATATTATGTAAAATAAGTCTGTAAAAATTACGCGGAGATTTCGACAAAAAATTCCAAAACATGCAGAAAGGTGCAATTCACATATGATAAAGGCGCCAAACAATCCATAATAACTATACGCCTTAATTTGTAGACTCTTCCAGCCACTACAGGCACTTTACCAATGATGATAAGTACTCACATGTTAAAACAGTCGGCCCCGACGGACGAAAACGACCGGAAAAGCGAGTTGTTCCTGATCGACGGCTCGGGATTCATCTTCCGCGCCTTTCACGCCCTGCCGCCGCTGACGCGCCCCGACGGGACGCCGATCAACGCCGTGCTGGGCTTCACCAACATGCTGGTCAAGCTCATTACCGACATGCACGTGCCGAATATCGCCGTGATTTTCGACGCCAAGCGCAAGAACTTCCGCAACGATATTTATCCCGCCTACAAGGCCAACCGCGCCGAAACGCCGCCGGAGCTGATCCCGCAGTTCCCCCTGATCCGCGAAGCGACGGAAGCTTTCTCCATCCCATCCATCGAAATGGAAGGCTATGAGGCGGACGACCTGATAGCCACCTATGTCAACCTTGCACACGCCAGGGGCATTCACGTCACCATCGTCTCCTCCGACAAAGACCTGATGCAGCTTGTCAAGGACGGCGTGCGGATGTTCGATCCGCTCAAATACAAATACATGGGCGAGGCCGAGGTGCTGGAAAAATTCGGCGTCACGCCGGACAAGGTCGTCGACGTGCAGGCTCTCGCCGGAGACAGCTCCGACAACGTGCCCGGCGTCCCCGGCATCGGCGTCAAAACGGCAGCACAGCTTATCAACGAATACGGCGACCTCGAAACGCTGTTGCAGCGCGCGCACGAAATCAAGCAGCAAAAACGCCGCGAATCCCTGATCGAAAACGCCGGACTGGCGCGCCTCTCGAAACAACTCGTCCTGCTGGATGCCCATGTCAAGGTGCCGGTCGGGATCGACGCTCTCAAGATCGGGACTCCGGACGCCGGAAAGCTGTTTCACTTCCTGCGGGAGCAGGGGTTCAAAAGCGTTCTGGCGCGGATGGAGAAGCAGTTTGGTAATGTCCCCTCACCCTCCCCGCTTCGCGGGTCCCCGCCCTCTCCCGCAGGGGGAGAGGGCTTTTCTGCCGATACTTCTTCCCCCTCTCCCCTTGCGGGATGTGAGGCGGAACAAGGAGCCTCGCGTGGCCGGGGTGAGGGGTATGAGTTAATCCAAACCGAAGCCGCCCTGAAAAAATGGATCGACGCCGCCACTGAAGCGGGAGCCGTCGCGGTCGATACCGAAACCACATCCCTCACCCCCGCCAAGGCGATACTGGTCGGCATTTCGCTGTCGACGGCGGAAGGGAACGGCTGTTATATCCCGCTTAAGCACCGCAATCCGGAAGGCTACAGCGAGAGTTTCGATTTCTCGATGAAGGAAAAAGCTTCCGCCGTTGAGCTGATACAGCTTTCAACAGAAAAAGCCCTGCAACTCCTGAAACCGATGCTGGAAGACCCGTCGGTGCTGAAAATCGGCCACAACATCAAGTACGACCTGCAACTGTTCATGCCCTTCGGCATCAATATAACGCCGATAGACGACACGATGCTTTTGTCTTACGTGCTCGACGGCACCTCGCACGGCCACGGCATGGACGAACTGGCAGAGACGTTCCTCAGCCACAACACTATAAAATACAACGAAGTGACGGGCAGCGGAAAATCGCAGGTGACGTTCGACCTTGTGCCTCTCGACAAGGCTTTGCAGTACGCGGCGGAGGATGCGGACATCACGCTCCGCCTCCATAAACTCTTCAAGCCGCGTCTGGCGCAGGAGCAGATGGTCACGGTCTACGAAACGCTGGAGCGCCCTCTGGCTTCCATCATCGCGGAGATGGAAACCACGGGCATCAAAATCGACGTGAAGGTTTTAAAAGGGCTTAGCACCGATTTCGCCAAGTCCGCCGCCGAACTGGAAATAAAGATTTACGAGCTTGCCGGACACAGCTTCAATGTCGGCTCGCCGAAACAACTGGGCGACATTCTGTTCGGCGCGATGGGTCTGCCGGGCGGCAAGAAAACGAAGACGGGCGCGTGGTCGACCAGCGCCGATGTTCTTGAAGACCTTTCCGGGCAGGGGCACGAGATCGTCGATAAAATCCTCGACTGGCGCGAGCTTTCCAAGCTGAAAAGCACCTACGCCGACGCGCTGCCGGAAGCAATCAACCCGAAAACAGGCCGTCTGCACACCTCTTTTTCGATGGCGGGGACGAACACGGGGCGTCTGTCCTCCTCCGATCCCAACCTCCAGAACATCCCGATCCGCACCGACAACGGCAAGAAAATCCGCGCCGCTTTCGTGCCGGAAAAAGGCTACACGCTGCTCTCCGTCGATTACTCGCAGGTGGAGCTGCGCCTCGCCGCCGAACTGGGCGACATCAGGGCGCTGAAGCAGGCGTTCCACGACGGGATCGACATTCACGCGGCGACGGCGAGCCAGGTCTTCGGCGTGCCTCTGGAGAAAATGACGCCCGACATCCGCCGTCAGGCGAAGGCGATCAACTTCGGCATCATCTACGGCATCAGCGGTTTCGGCCTCGCCAAGCAACTCGGCATTCCGCAGGGCGAAGCCGCCGAATACATCAAAAAATATCTCGCCCGCTTCCCGGAATTAAAGAAGTTCATGGACGACGCGAAGGAATACGCGCGGCAACACGGCTACGTCAAAACCTTCTATGGCCGCAAATGCTTCGTGCGCGGCATCAACGACAGGAACGGGGGCGTCCGCAACTTCGCGGAGCGTCAGGCCATCAACGCGCCCTTGCAGGGCACCGCCGCCGACATCATGAAGCGCGCCATGATCGCGATGAAACCCGCTTTGGCCGAAGCCAGACTCGGCGCGAAAATGCTTTTGCAGGTACATGATGAACTGCTGTTCGAAGTCCCCCTCGCGGAGAAAGCCGAGACCGAAACACTCGTTAAAAAAGTCATGGAGTCGGCGGGACTGGGCATCGGCGTCCCCCTCGCCGTCGAGGCCGGTTGGGGCGACAACTGGGCTGAGGCTCATTGAATATAATAAAGGAGTTGGCCATGAAACTGGATCAGATTGTCGCCCTTATCGTCAGATTATTTGTGATCTATCTTCTTTTCTTTATCGTCTTTCAGGACGTCATGTTCTTAGTGACATACACGCTAGTGGCCTGAATCATTCAAATTGACGGGTATAGGTGCTTGAGTTTAATGCGGGCATCGTCAGTTGTGAACTGCCAGTCGGCTTTGGTGTTGTATTCATTGCGGTATTTTTCCCAGGCGGCAATTTCCCGGATCAGGGTC
>JAZDGQ010000032.1:0-3403 GCA_043806835.1 Pseudomonadota bacterium
GACCCTGATCCGGGAAATTGCCGCCTGGGAAAAATACCGCAATGAATACAACACCAAAGCCGACTGGCAGTTCACAACTGACGATGCCCGCATTAAACTCAAGCACCTATACCCGTCAATTTGAATGATTCAGGCCACTAGAACCCAAGAACATCTGTCCGATAATCATAAAAACGGAACAGCCATTCTGCTTTACCCAACGGTACGTGGAAATTTATCAGAAGCGGTAGAAATCCAAGGACATACG
Source organism: Pseudomonadota bacterium (assembly GCA_043806835.1). Lineage (GTDB taxonomy): Bacteria > Pseudomonadota > Alphaproteobacteria > Micavibrionales > UBA2020 > PALSA-926. The sequence continues at coordinate 248 of JAZDGQ010000032.1, forward strand.
ATCCTTATTCGAACCATTGATCTCTCAGCCTCTTGGCAAGATATAGAGAATGGCTTGATGGATGTTATTAATCTGGAAGATCAACCCTGCCAGATCTGATGGGCTTCATCGGTCATAGCAGATTAATCAATCATGTGACATGATGGGCTCTTCCCCGAAGGGACGATTGATGACCTGCAGGGCTTCGCCAGCGGCAAACACGCGGTTACGCGCATAGCCTGTCCGTTCCTTCAGGATGCGCGCCTCCATCAACTGATCAATAGCCGTTGATGCCGCAGGTATGCTCACCTCCAGAATTTGCGCCAGCCGCCGGATCGTCAATACCGGATAGTGCGGCAGAATGGCGATGGCTCTGTGGGCGGCAGAATCTTTGCGGAACTTGCGCCGCTCATGCCACATTTCGCCGAGCGACAACAACGCCTTTCTTGTCGAAAACAATTCATCTACCGTCCCGACGATGGCATCCGACAGAAAGCCGACAAGCTCTTGCCAGTCCTGCCGTTGTTGCGCTTTCTTCAGCGCGGCGTAATAGGCGTCTTTGCGTTCCGCGATGTAAGGGGAGAGGTAAAGGGTGGGGTGTCCCTCCGCCGCCATCATGAGGGGCAGGAGAAGGCGCCCCACGCGGCCATTCCCGTCCCTGAAAGGGTGCCCGGCCTCAAAATGGGCATGCGCAATCGCCATGCGCGTGACAAGACTCTGCTGCATGGCCTGCATCCCCTGGCAACGCATGTACGCCATACATTCGTTAAGGCAGTCGGCAATATCTTCCGGCGGAGCGGGATTATAAGTGGAATAGGCAATGTTGCCGCCACCGCCGATCCAGACGACGCGCGTACGCAGCTTTCCCGGAACATCCTGGTAATCGGGGTCTCCATGCATCACGGCGCGATGCAGCTCTTTCACCAGATCGCCCGTGAATATCTCATTCCCCTCCCGCTGGGCGCGCGGTACGATCTCATCAAGGGCAAGCGCATAATCGCGCACCTGCTTTGCGGCCGCCGTCGCCTGCTCATCTTCCGTTTCCTCGACGGACAGAAGTTCATCCAGCGTGCTGTTTGTGCCTTCAATCGAAGAACTGCTGACGGCTTCGCGCCGGGGCAAAATACGGCTGATGAGCCAGGGGTCGGCCAGCTCTTTGATCAGGGCTTCGATGCGTCCCAGCGCCGCATTGGCCGCGCCATGCCGCACGGCGACATCGGCGATAGGCACGCCTTCCTCCGGCGGCGGCAAAGGGACGACACCATAATGGGAGTCAAACGGCGGTGGCAGGCGTTTTAGCCGTTCCCGCACTGCATGGCACAAATCATCCCTTTTCACGCATATCCTTTCATTAAAAGGAGAATTACTTGTTTATATTAAAGGATAATTGTAAAAAGTTCAATAAGAATGGTGTATTAGACTGCCAATTAAAGGTTCAACCGATTGAATTTGGGGAGTTTTTGGAGCTTCGTGAATGCATGCGTCTCTTTATATTTGTCCAAGCCTGTAAAGGATCGCTTTACGTTGCCGGACAAATATAAACAGAATATTCCGTAAAAATACTGGAGGCGGAGGCTTCAGCGCAAGGCGTTTTTCAGGCTGGAAGCGTTCATGCGGAACAGGAGGTTCCCCATGAGTAACGAAACATTAGCGAAAATCACCACCCTGCGCACGATGCCGATGGGGCAAATCAAAAAGATGTGGAAAGACCTGTACCAGACGGAGGCGCCGGAATTCAACCGCACCTACCTGGTCAGCCGTCTGAGCTACCGCCTGCAGGAACTGGCGTGGGGCGGCGAGACCGAAGCACTGGAAAAGCGCATCGCGGCCCTTGCCAGGGAAAAGCTGTCCAAGAACCCGGCGATAGACCGCAAGAAGCTCATCCGCCGTCCTCCCGTCGGCACGAGGCTGATTCGGGAGTACCTGGGCGCGCAGTATCAGGTGATGGTGCTGGCGGACGGCTTCGCCTTTCAGGGGCGCAAATACCGGAGCCTTTCCCGCATCGCGCAGATAATCACCGGCTCCTCCTGGTCGGGTCCCGCCTTCTTCGGGATGAAAGAACCGAAGGGGGCGGCATGACGGACGTCAAAAAAAGAATCCGCTGCGCGATCTACACCCGCAAATCGACCGAGGAAGGGCTGGAGATGGAGTTCAACTCCCTCGACGCCCAGCGCGAGGCCGGAGAGGCGTACGTCACCTCCCAGAAACACGAAGGCTGGATGCTGGTGCCGGACTACTACGATGACGGCGGTTTTACCGGAGGCAACATCGAGCGTCCGGCGCTGAAACGTCTTATGAATGACGTCGAGAGCGGAAAGATCGACATTATCGTCGTTTATAAAGTCGACCGCCTGTCGCGCGCTCTGTCCGACTTCGCCAAGCTGATCGACGTTTTCGACCGGCACAACGTCAGCTTCGTATCCGTCACCCAGCAGTTTAACACCACGACATCCATGGGACGGCTGACGCTCAATATCCTGCTGTCCTTCGCCCAGTTCGAGCGTGAGGTCATCGGCGAGCGCATCCGCGACAAATTCGCGGCCAGCAAGCGCAAGGGTATGTGGATGGGCGGGGCGCAAATGCTCGGCTACGATGTCAAGGACAGGAAGCTGATCGTCAACGAAAAGGAAGCCGTGATTATCCGGAACATTTTTGAAAGATTTCTTATCCTGCGCTCGGCTACGCTGCTGGCGCGGGAGATGCGGTTGCAGGGCTATCATAACAAGACATATGTGAGCCAGGCAGGGCGAGAACATGTGGGCATGTCGTTCAACAAATGCCAGCTTTACCGTATCCTGCAAAACCGCTTTTATATCGGCGACGTTCCGCACAAGGAAAAGTCGTATCCGGGACAGCACGAGCCGATCATCGACCGCAAGACATGGGACGAAACGCAGAGCGTGTTTAAAATCAGCCCCCGCAAACGCGGCAGGTCGGTCGTCGCCAAAGTCCCGTCGCTGCTGAGGGGTCTCGTCTTTTGCTCTTGCTGCCAGACCGCCCTGACCCCCGTGCATACGCGGAAAAACGGCAAACAGTACCGCTATTACAAACCCGGCATTATTTTACAGGGCCGCAGCGATACATGCACCATCAGCGCGATACCGGCGGGAGAGCTGGAGAACGTCGTCCTGACGCAGCTGAAACAGGTCTTTTACGCCCCCGAAATGATCGTCAAGA
>JAZDGQ010000033.1:0-42842 GCA_043806835.1 Pseudomonadota bacterium
CGCATAAACGTCACGGGCCGTTTCGCCAACCGCGCCGCTTCTCCTTCCAATTCCATGACAATCCCCCCTGTGCGAACCACAGGTCTCATAGAATCACACCTTTCTGGCAAAAGGAATCCCTAATCATGCAATGACTCTAATACCAACGGCCCTGAGTTCTGACCTGTGCAAGACAAAACCAGTCTCTTGGCGCGATGGATTTGATCTGGCCATTGATGGCGATGAGAGCGTTCCACGCCTTGCGGCAGACATCCACGATGCCGTCATAGTCATCGAAGCTTCTTCCGGAGAGATAATTCTGGCGCAGATATTGCCAGATATTTTCCTGTGCGTTGAGTCCCGGGACGTATGGCGGTCGGCGCTGTCCGACAGATCAAGTGCCGGCAAGCGCATATAAATAAGGGCACTTCTAAAAACCCCCGCTGTCATTCCGATGGAGCGAAGCGACGAGGAATCTTCTCAATGAATTCAAGGGTGAAGATCCCTCGCTATGCTCGGGATGACAATGGAAGGGAGGTTTTTAGAAGTGCCCATAAATCAAAAAACTTTTACCGTATTAACCGATGTTTAACTTTGTTTGCATAAAGTCTTATATAGGGTCAAAAAAATATGAGGAAACTGGATGCTATTTCAGGAGTTGATTTTGAGATAACCGGGAGACAGGAAAATGGAAAAAGAACAAAAGTTAGCTTTCTTGGGAACGGGCGTAAAAGAAGGCGGGGAAATTATTGCCTATGTCGGAAATATCGAAAAGCTGGGAGACTCCGGGGTTAGAAGCTTGCGAGAGGCTTTCAGGAGAGCAGCGTCAACATTAACAATTAAAGATGGTGTTGTGGTGATGACGGAAAAAGCACTTAGGGAGCGTATCGACATATTTGAAGAAAAGGGGCAGGTCGATAACATGAAAGCGTTCATGAAGGCTTTGGAAACCATCGACAAAAAGAAAAATGGCATATCTCAAAAAAATGTTGTGCCTGTGTCAAAGTTGGCTATGTAAAAAGAATTAATGGGGTCGTTGGACTTTCGGGGGTACTTAAGTAAAAGAGCTGCAGGCCGGGGAGTCTGCGGCTCTTTTGTTGTTTTTTGAATCCGTTCACATCAAAATGTGTATGATCTCACTTGGGGAAGGCCTGTCCTGCGGCGGGCAGGGGCGAGTGGCTTTGCGTCGGTTTTGGGCTATAGACTTTGAAGAACGAGAGTTATCCTGAAACCGTTCATATCATGCAATAAAAACGGAAGTTCCATGCGAAGCCTGACAGATCACCTGAACCGCAAGCTGGAGCAGGAACGCCCCGACGCGAAGCACAAGAGCCCCATGCCCGTATTGATGCTGGGGGCGCTGGGAGTCGTGTTCGGGGATATCGGCACCAGCCCTCTGTACGCGCTCAAGGAATCCTTTATCCAGACCGGCATGGCCGCCACGCCGGAAAATCTTTTCCGTTTCCTGTCGATGATTTTCTGGCTGCTGCTGATCGTCGTGTCGGTCAAATATGTGACCTTCATCATGAAGGCGCACAACAAGGGCGAAGGCGGGGATCTGGCTCTGCTGGCGCTTGTGCTGCGGCTGACGCGCCCCAACCCTCCGCTTTTCTACGCTGCAGGCATGCTTGGGGTCATGGCGGGGAGCCTGTTCTATTCCGATGCGGTCATCACGCCGGCCATTTCTGTCCTGTCGGCGGTCGAGGGTCTTGGAATCATCGCGCCCTCTCTCCGCGGGTTCATCCTGCCGGTGACGATCGTCATTCTGGCGGCGCTCTTCGCCGGACAGAGGCACGGCTCCGGGAAAATGGGCAATCTGTTCGGCCCTGTAATGCTGATATGGTTCGTGACGCTGGGGGTTCTCGGTCTGCTCCAGATCGTCAAGGCGCCGGAAATCCTGCAGGCCGTCAGCCCGGTTTACGCCCTGAAGTTCATTTTCATGAAACCACTTCTTGCGTTCGTCGGGCTGGGGGCGACCGTGCTCTGCGTCACGGGGGCGGAGGCGCTTTACGCCGACATGGGTCATTTCGGCGTCCGGCCGATCCGCCTTGTCTGGTTCATCCTGGTCTGGCCGTGCCTGCTGCTCAATTATTTCGGGCAGGGCGCCCTGCTGCTGCAGAATCCCGCGGCCATTGTGAATCCCTTTTACCTGATGGCGCCGAAGATCCTGGCGGTGCCGTTCCTGATCCTGGCCACGGCGGCGACCATCATCGCCTCTCAGGCCGTCATTTCCGGCACCTTTTCTCTCACGCGCCAGGCCATCCAGCTCGGGTATCTCCCGCGCATGCGCGTCCTCTACACCTCCGTCAAGGAAATGGGGCAGATATACATCCCCTTCATCAACTGGGCGGTGCTCGCGCTGGTGCTCGCCGTCGTGATGATTTTCAAGACGTCCTCCGGGCTTGCCGCCGCCTACGGGGTGGCGGTGACGGGAGCCATGCTGATCGCCGGCATCATGGTCGGCATCGTGATGCGGCTCAAGTGGCACTGGAGTCTGGGGCGCGTGGCCATGACGGCCGGCACTTTCATCTGCATCGACCTGACGCTTTTTTCGGCGGCGGTCACAAAAATATCTTCAGGAGGCTATGTGCCGTTGCTGATCGCGTCCGTCATCTTCATGGTTCTGACGACATGGAAGAGCGGACAGCGCATCCTGAACGAGAAAATGTCGGGGGCGTCCGTCTCCGTCGAAAGGTTCATCAACGAAGTCTACAAAAACCCGCCGCTCCGCGTGCCGGGCACCGCCATTTACATGACGCCGTGGCATAACACCATTCCCGGCGCTCTGCTTCATAATCTCAAGCACAACAAGGTGCTGCACGAACGCATTATTTTCCTGACGATCATATCGCAGGAGGTCCCTTATGTGCCGCCGGAGAACCGCGTCCATGTGTACCAGCTCGGGCAGGACTTCTATCAGCTCGACCTTCATACCGGATTCAAGGACGAGCCCGACGTGCCGTCGGCGCTTCACCAGTGCCTGGCGCGCGGCATGGATTTCGATCACATGCACCAGGCTTCGTTCTTCCTCAGCCGGGAGACGGTCATCCCGACGGACGGGGACGGGATGGCGACATGGCGGGAGCATATCTTCGCCTGGATGAAGCAGAACGCCTCCAGCGCCGTCGACTACTATCAGATCCCGGCGGATCGCGTGATCGAACTGGGCGGACGGTACGAGATTTAGGATTTAGCGGATTGCCGGGGCGCAACGGGTGCCGTTCGCGCTCTTCGGCCTGGCACCGGTTTCCGCTTCGAACTGCGGATCCAGCCTTTTAAGGAGCGACGGAAAAGACTCGGGTTTGCGATAGCTTCCGTTTACGGTTTCAATAATCCGTCTGCACTCGCCGTCCGTCAGGGCGGAAGGATCTTTGACGTATGTATTTTTCAGGGCTTCGTTAAACTTTTCCATGCAATACGAAGGGGGCCAGTCGAAGCCGCATTTTTTCGCGGAATCTGAAAAGGCCTGCGCCAGTTCAGGCAAACGTCCCGTATTTCTGGAGGCGTCGTTAAACCGTCCCGAGAGGGCGCTTTCTTGAGAAGACGTCGATTCCTGTGCAAGGGACGCCCCCTGAAGGGTGAAAGCCGAAATGGCCAGAACGGGACCCCAGTTATGTTCGATAACGCTCATCAGATTGGCGGCCGTCGTTCCCTGCTCGATCGTCGCGTCGACGATCACGAAGAATTCTTTTCCCTGATGCGGGCGGTCGATAAACGGGAGGGGTTTCTTTCGTGGCGGCGTGTATATTTCGTAGACTTGGGGGTGCATCAGAGCATGGTCGCTGTTTTGATTTTCCGCGCGCCCCAGGGAGACTGTGTCGCAAAGCTCATGAAAAACGTCCCACTGAATGTGGGGGGCAGCCCTCTCCACGGCGCATTTAAAGGCGTCTACGGTATTTTCGGCCGGATTGTAGTGATCGGGATGAAGTACGGGGTGCTTGTGCGGATAGGCCAGGGTTATGCGCTTGACCTGCGCGAGGGATGTCCCCTGTTTGCGAAGTTCCTGATCGAGCGTTTTCAGGAATCCTTCGGTATCGTTAAGATCGACCGTCTTCGGGAAGTCCCTGCGGATTTCCCTGCGCTCCGGGGGATTGACGAAGTTCGAAAAAAAACCTTCTGTTTGTCCCGTCGCCGTTCCGTTCATTGCATGTATCCCTGGATAGATATATTTTGTGGAATAACTGATTTTTCGATTAAACACAAACTACAACCTTATGTCAATGTTTTTGCGGCAAACAAAAACATATTTAACCATTTGAAAAAATTGAATAATTTTTTATATAATGGGTTGGTCTTTGTTACGGAGCCTGAGGCGTGAGCATCAACCGGGATATGGAGAGACGTAAGGAATTCACCCGCCGCGCCCTGATACTGGGCGCCGGGAAGGTTTTTGTTTTCGGCGTGCTAGCGTCGCGGCTCGCGTACCTTCAGGTGATCGAGCAGAAAAAGTTCCAGATGTTGTCGGATAAAAATCGCATCAGTCTGCGGCTGCTACCCACCCAGCGTGGCGAGATCATGGATCGTTTCGGCGTGCCTCTGGCGATCAACCGGCAGGATTTCCGCGCCTTTCTGGTGCCGGAGCAGTCGGAGGACGTGGAGGACGTCATCGCCCGTCTCTCCCGGCTGATCCCGATCAGCGAGGATGAAAAAAAGGAAATCCTGTTCGAGATCGGCCAGCGCCGTCCGTTCATGCCCATTCTGGTCAGGGAGAATCTGACCTGGGACGATATGGCGAAAGTGGAGCTGAGTCTGCCCGATCTTGCCGGCGTGTCGATGGCGGAAGGGCAGATGCGATCCTATCCCCTGGGCGCGGCGACGGCGCACATCATCGGGTATGTCGGGATGGTCAGCAAGGCGGAGCTGACGGATGATCCGGTCATGAGCATTCCCGGGTTCCGCATCGGAAAAACAGGCGTCGAGAAAAAGTATGACGCGACGCTGCAGGGCGAGGCCGGGCGGATTCAGGCCGAAGTCAACGTGGTGGGACGCGAGATCCGCGAACTGGCGCATACGGAGGGCAGGAAGGGGCATCGCCTGACCCTGACCCTTGATGCCGGCCTGCAGATGCAATGCCAGGAATACATCGCGCGGGAGACCAGCGCCGCCGCCGTCGTCATGGACGTCGGCAACGGCGAGGTTTACGCCCTGTGCTCCCATCCGAGCTTTGATCCGAATTTGTTTTCAAGCGGGATCCCTGCGGATTTATGGGAGGAGTTGCTGGCCAATCCCGCCAATCCTCTGACCAACAAGGCCGTTACGGGACAATATCCGCCCGGCTCGGCGTTCAAGATGGTGACGGCGCTGGCCGGACTGGAAAGCGGGGCGGTGGACGCCGCATCCCGCGTTTATTGCCCGGGGCATTATATGCTGGGCAATTCAAAATTCCACTGCTGGAAGCCGCAGGGTCACGGCTCCGTCGATATGGTGGCGGCGCTGCGAGAATCCTGCGATACTTTCTTTTATGAAGTCGGCAAGCGCGTCGGCATCGATGGCATCGCCAAGACGGCTCACCGCCTGGGGCTCGGCGACAGGCTGGACTTCGACGTGCCGGGGGAAGGCACGGGCATGATCCCCGACCGAACCTGGAAGCAAAGGCGCTACAAGCAAAAATGGCAGCAGGGAGAAACGCTCATTTCGGCGATCGGGCAGGGGTACGTTCTGGCGACGCCCTTGCAGCTGGCGACGATGACGGCGCGCCTGGTCAACGGAGGCAAGGCCGTCAAGCCGATTCTGGTGCGTTCGGTCGAGGAGGAGGGAAGTAAAATTCCCGAATGGCCGGAGATAGGGTTCCACAAACCGTATCTTGATCTCATACAGAAAGGCATGTCGGAGGTGGTCAACGACCGGCGCGGCACGGCCTACGGCTCCCGCATCTCCGAAAAACCGTATTCCATGGGAGGTAAGACAGGAACGTCGCAGGTCAGGAGGATCACTCAGGCGCAGCGCGACGCGAAAGTTAAAAATGAAGACCTGCCGTGGAAATTCATGCACCATGCCCTGTTCGTCGGCTACGCCCCCGTCGAGAAGCCAAAATATGCGGTGGCGGTCATCGTGGAGCATGGCGTGGGCGGAGCCACGGCGGCGGCTCCGATTGCACGGGATATTCTGCTGGCGGCGCAAAAACGGGATCCGCGGGAAATCCGCACGGTGGATGCGGAGGAGGAGAAAGCGCCATGAGCACGGGGAGGGATATCGGGCGGAGCCCTCTGGCGGTTACAGAGAAGCTGATGCTTATCAGCTGGCCGTTTCTTCTGCTTTTGACGCTGACGGCCGGGGTCGGGTTCATCTCCCTTTATTCGGCGGCGGGAGGCCATGTCGACCCTTGGGCGGGCCGGCAGGCCGTCCGGTTCGGGTTCGGCCTGTGCGGGATCATCATCGCGGCGCTGATCGATATCCGCATCTGGATGAAGCTGGCCTACCCGATTTACGCGATGGGGATAGCGCTTCTGATTTACGTCGACGTCCGCGGGCATGTCGGCATGGGGGCGCAGCGCTGGATCAATCTGGGATTTTTGCAGCTGCAGCCGTCGGAAGTCGTGAAAATCGCCCTGGTGCTGGCGCTGGCGAGGTTCTTTCACGGAAGTACGGCGGAGGATGTGCGGAATCCGCTGTTTTTGCTGGCGCCCATGGCGCTTGTCGGCCTGCCGGCGGCGTTCGTTATGCTCCAGCCCGACCTGGGGACGGCCATGACCATCCTGATGGTCGCCACGGCGCTTTTTTTTCTGGCCGGCGTCAGCACCTGGATGTTCGGGGTGGTGATCGCGGGAGGGGTGGCTCTGCTGCCGGTCGCCTGGCATTTTTTTCACGACTACCAGAAAAAAAGGGTGCTGGTTTTTCTGAACCCGGAAAACGATCCGCTGGGCGCGGGATACCACATCACCCAGTCCAAAATCGCGCTCGGTTCCGGCGGAATCACGGGCAAGGGTTTTCTGCAGGGCAGCCAGAGCCACCTCAATTTCCTGCCGGAAAAACAGACCGACTTCATTTTCACCCTGTTCACCGAGGAATGGGGGCTCGTCGGGGGTGTTTCCCTGATGGCGCTGTTCGCCATGATTATCGCTTACGGCCATTTTATGGCGCTGAACTGTCAGAACCGGTTTTCCCGGCTCCTGTCGATGGGGGTTGTGGTCAATTTTTTCGTTTATATTTTCATCAACATGAGCATGGTCATGGGATTGCTCCCCGTGGTGGGGGTTCCCCTGCCGATGATTTCCTATGGCGGCACGGCCATGCTTTCCGTCATGTTCGGCTTCGGCCTCCTGATGTCGGCGCATGTGCATCGCGATGTAAAAGTTACGTGCGGATAGTCTCCCGCGTCACGGCTGGACGCTCAGCCCAAGCAGGAAAAGGCTCCAGGCCGGCGCATGCCTGTGAAGGGCGGCGGTGTAGTGCGGAGGTACTTTGCGCAGGTACTGATCCGGAAGCCTGAAAGGGGTGAATTTCCGCATGGGCAGAACGAGGAAGTTAAATTTCCTGCACAATCCGCCTCTTTCCTTTACTAGATCTTTCGGGAGTGCCATAGATTTGTCCTTTTCGGGAGGTTCTTGCGTTTCGCCTGCGTTTGGGGTACTTGTTTTCCTTAACCCGTGCGGGATATGCCATAGGGCATGATACCGCTAAAATAGTTACTAAAAAGTTACCAGAGGACAGGCATTTGCGGTTTTGCTGAAGATGTTGAAATGACAAAGAAAGTTGATGTCATCGTTGTGGGAGGAGGGCATGCCGGATGCGAGGCCGCCGCTGCGTCCGCCCGCATGGGGGCGAAAACGCTGCTTCTGACGCATCGCATCGAATCGGTCGGCGTCATGTCCTGCAATCCCGCGATCGGGGGGCTCGGCAAAGGCCATCTGGTGCGCGAAATCGACGCGCTCGACGGCGTGATGGGGCGCGTGACAGATCTCTCCGGCATCCAGTTCCGCGTCCTGAATGCAAGCAAAGGCCCGGCGGTGCGGGGTCCAAGAGCGCAGGCCGACCGCAGGCTCTACCGTGAAAACATGCAGCAAACATTGCTGAATTACCCCAATCTGCAGGTTCTCTCCGGCAGCGCGGAAGAAATTTTGCGGGACGGGTCGGGAAACGTTTCCGGGATCAGAACGCGGGAAGGCTGCGTTATTTCCTGCGGCGCGATTGTCGTGACGACGGGGACTTTTCTGCGCGGCATCACACATTGCGGCACTCTTCAGAAACCGGCAGGGCGCGTGGGGGAAGAGCCTTCCATCGGTCTGGCCGTCAGCCTTGAAAAACTGAATTTGCCGATGGGGCGTCTGAAAACCGGCACGCCGGCGCGGCTGGATGGACGCACAATCGACTGGTCTGTGCTGGAAGAGCAGAAAGGGGATGCCACCCCTGCCCCATTCTCTTTTATGACAAATAAGATAACAGTTCCTCAAATCAGCTGCCATATCACCTACACCAACGAAAAAACGCACCAGGTCATCCGCGACAACCTGCATGCCTCCCCGATGTACTCCGGACAGATAAAATCCTCCGGCCCCCGCTATTGCCCGTCCATTGAAGACAAGGTGGTGCGGTTCGCGGACAAGGAACGGCATCAGGTCTTTCTGGAGCCGGAAGGGCTGGACGACCATACCGTGTATCCGAACGGGATCTCCACCTCACTGCCGGAAGACGTGCAGCTTGCGATGATCCGGACGATCCAAGGTCTTGAAAACGCAGCGATTTTGCAAGCCGGGCATGCTATTGAATATGACTATGTCGATCCGCGCGCGCTCCGGCATACGCTGGAAACGAAGTCCGTGGCGGGGCTGTTTCTGGCCGGGCAGATCAACGGCACAACCGGCTATGAGGAAGCTGCGGCGCAGGGGCTGGTTGCCGGGATCAATGCCGCCCTGCGCGCCGGCGGTTCCGGACGGGAATTCGTGCCGGATCGCGCCGACGGGTATATCGGCGTTCTGGTGGACGATCTTGTCACGCAGGGAATCTCGGAGCCTTACCGGATGTTTACGTCCCGCGCCGAATATCGCCTGCTCTTGCGCGCCGACAATGCCGATCAACGCCTGACCCCGATGGGCATTTCCATCGGGTGCGTCGGGTCTGACAGAGCTTTGTCTTTTGAGGAAAAACTCCAACGGCTGACGGCGGCGCGGGAGAAAGTGCGAGGTTTGAGTGCCCTTCCCTTCGAACTGGGAAAGCTGGGGTACAAGGTCAATCAGGACGGCGTGCGACGCTCCGCCCATGAGCTTATGCGCTACCCGGAGATCGATTTTGAGACGCTCAAAAAGATATGGCCTGAGCTCGCGGATATCCCGGCAGACATCGCCGAACAGGTCGAAATCGATGCGCGGTATGCAGGATATATCCAGCGGCAAGAGGCTGATATTAAAGCATTTCGTCGGGATGAGTCCCTTCTGATTCCAGAGGATATGGATTTTAATGCAGTGGGGAGCCTTTCAAACGAAATGCGCCTGAAGCTCTCCGACTTCCGGCCTGAAACGCTGGGCGCGGCGGCGCGCATCCCCGGAGTGACTCCGGCGGCGCTCGTCGCCCTGCTGCGGCATATCAGGCGCAAACCAAAGGAGGAAAGACAAATTGCCTGATTTCATGAAATACCCCTTTGCCGGACACGGCCTCGATGTTTCACGTGAAACACGGGAGAAATTCAACCGGTATGCGGAGCTTCTGCTGAAATGGCAGAAAGCCGTCAATCTTGTGGGTGACAGCACGCTGGAAGATATGGCGGAGCGTCATTTCCTGGACTCCGCCCAGCTCGTCAATCATATCCCTGATAAACAGGTCAGACTGGCGGATATGGGCTCCGGTGCGGGTTTTCCCGGGATGGTTCTGGCGATGATGGGAGTGTCTGAAGTGCATCTGATTGAATCGGACGTGCGAAAAGCGACCTTTCTTCGCGAAGTTTCACGGGAGACGCAAACGAAGGTTTTTGTCCATGACGACCGTGTGGAGAACACGATTATCCCCGATCTTGATTTTGTGACGGCGCGGGCGCTTGCGCCTCTGAGAGATCTGCTGACGATGGCCGGGAAGCTTTCCACCCCTCACCGTCCTTATACCTGTTTGTTTATGAAGGGGGAAAAAACGGATGAAGAGGTTGTCATGGCGCGGAAGCGCTGGAATTTTAAGCTGGAAACATTTCCAAGCATAACAAGTCCGGAAGGAAAGATTTTAAAAATAAGTAATATCAATCGTTTGGGATAATAATAAAATCACCTATCCGTGTCCATCTGTGGGAAAAAATGCCTGCGGAGCGTCTGCTCCTGCCGTATGAAAAGTGTTGTCGCGGAAGGCCGAAGCAGTGTTTCACGTGAAACATCACATTGTTCTTGCTTGTTGAGTCCGATTGTTTTATTTAGTAAAAATATGAACCAGTCCCTTCAAAAAGAAACTTTCCCACCCATGTCTCCGGACGGAAGCAGTTCCCTTCAGACGCGCATTATCAGCGTTTCCAATCAAAAGGGCGGTGTTGGAAAGACAACAACAACCATCAATCTTTCCACGGCGCTGGCCGCCGTCGGCAAGAAGGTTCTGGTGGTGGACCTTGACCCGCAGGGGAATGCTTCGACGGGTCTTGGCATTGATCGCGCCAACCGCACCAACGGCACCTACGAGGTTCTTTTCGGGGAATGCGGGATTGACCAGGCGGCATCTTCTTCAAGAGTTCCAAATCTGTTCGTCGTTCCGGCATCCATCCATCTGTCCGGCGCGGAGATTGAACTGGTCGATGCAAAGCGCCGGGAATCCCGCATGAAAGAATCTCTGAGGAAGAGTTGCGGCGGTTACGATTATGTGTTGTTCGATTGCCCGCCTTCCCTTAACCTGTTGACATTAAACGCTTTAGTGGCCTCTGACAGCGTTCTGGTTCCTCTTCAGTGCGAGTTTTTCGCTCTGGAAGGTCTTAGCCATCTTGTCAAGACGGTCGAGCGGGTGCGCGCCAGTTTTAACGACAGGCTGGAACTGATGGGCATTGTGCTAACGATGTATGACAGTCGAAACAATTTGTCGGCTCAGGTTTCAGACAATGTCCGCGCGCATTTCGGTGACAAGGTCTTTGAAACGGTGATCCCCAGAAACGTGCGTATTTCGGAAGCCCCTTCTTTCGGCCTGCCGGCCATCGTTTACGACATGAAGTGCAACGGATCGCAGGCGTATATCCAGCTGGCCAAGGAAATGCTGAGACGCGAAAAAATACTGAATGAAAAACGCGGCATCGCCGCCTGAAGGAAATCCGGAGAATACTCATGGCAGCAGACACCAGAAAACGGGGCCTCGGGCGCGGCCTGGACGCGCTTTTTCAGGATGCGCGCAACGAGGAGGACTCCTTCGCGCCCAAAATGAAAAGGGCGGACGAGATGGTCTCCGTGATTGCGGCGCAACAAAGCAGCGCGTCGCCGCAGCGCAAAATTCCCATCGACAAACTGAAGCCCGGGAGCTTCCAGCCGCGCAGACGCTTTGATGACGCGGCGCTCGACAATCTTGCGGAATCCATCGTCGTGCACGGCATTCTCCAGCCCCTTCTCGTGCGTCCCCTGGCCGGAGGCATGTATGAAATCATCGCCGGGGAGCGGCGCTGGCGGGCGGCGCAGAAAGCGCAGATCCATGATCTTCCGGTGATCGTGCAGGAGCTGAACGATAACGACGCGCTGGAAATCTCGCTGATCGAAAACCTGCAACGGGAAGACCTGACCGCGCTTGAGGAGGCTGAGGGCTATCAGCGCCTGATGGACGAGTTCCGCCATACGCAGGACGTTCTGGCGCACCATCTCGGCAAGAGCCGCAGCCATGTCGCCAACACGCTCCGTCTGCTGAAGCTGCCGGAGAGGGTGAAACAATACATGCAGGACGGGGCTTTAAGCGCCGGTCATGCCCGCTGTCTCGTCGGGTGCGGCAATGCGGAGGAGATCGCCGGGATCGTTGTTGCACGCGGCCTGAACGTGCGCCAGACGGAAAAGCTTGTCAAAGGCGCCGCCGAAGGAAAGGCCGCAACCAAAAAATCCCAGACGAAGAAGGGCTTTGTCCGGAAAGACGTGGACGTGCTGGCGCTGGAGGAAAAAATGTCCTCTCTGCTCGGCATGAAGGTGACGATCGAAAGCGCAGGTCCCGCCGGGTCCCTGCGCATCGAATACAAATCCCTGGAACAACTGGATGACGTTCTGGAAAGGTTGTCCTGCCCGCCTGGGAAATAAAACAGGCGACAGGGAGGGACGCTTTCGGAAGGAGCCTTTTCCGCAGCCGGGGTTATTTACGAATTCTCTTGCAAATCACGGCATAAAGCTTTATCAAGGGCGCTCGGATTTGCAATTTTTCTGGGGGTATTTCCAAAGATGGCGCGCGTAACGGTTGAAGACTGCATCCTGAAGGTTCCAAACCGGTTCGAACTGGTTCTTGTGGCTTCCCAGAGGGCGCGGGAGATCGGCTCCGGCGCCGCGATTATGGTGGATCGCGACAATGACAAAAATCCGGTGGTTTCCCTGCGCGAGATCGCCGATACGGAGATTTCCCTTGAGGCGCTGAATGATGCACTCGTTAAAAACCATCAGAAAGTCATCGAGATCGAGGAAGACGAAGAAGAAATCATTGACGTCATGGATGGCGAAAACGAGTGGATGGCGGTCGCCAGCGGGGCCGTTGAAGGAACCATAGCGGGCGGCGGCATGCAGGAAGAGAATTTCGGCGACGACGGGGAGGAATCCGAAGAATCCGAAAAGTCCGAAATCCCGGGAACGGATACCAATACCGATCCGGTTGCAACCAACCTCGTTTGATATTCAAAATCTTTTGTTTTTGAACTTTAAATCGACTCTATTTGTGCGGGAAACGCTCTAAATGCCGATAGTAGTAGTCCGTAAAGATGAAGATAAAGGGGTGGTCGTTAATTCCGTCAGAAGCACTGACGACGGGGGACAGTTCGACGATGAAGATAAACTGCAATCTCTTTTGGAGAAGTATCCAAACTTAGTCCGTGAAGATCATGGGCCAGAAGTAAATCTTGTTAAACGGGAGCTTATCTTGCCAAAAGCTGGAAAGCTGGACTTGCTGTTTGTAGACAGCGATGGGCTTCCAATTGCAGTGGAAGTAAAACTTGACCGCAATGCTAAAAAAAGAGAGGTGGTTGCTCAGGCGTTGGATTATTTAACTGACCTTACCAGCTTAACGGTAGATGAATTAGATCAACTCGTTAATAAGGAGCTGACACGAGCACTGGAACAGCATGATCTTGCAGCAGAAGGGGAAAAAGACCCAGATTTCCTATGGAATGCCGTAGGAAGGAATCTTCGTGCGGGAAAAGCACGCCTGATGGTTGTTATGGACAGGCCACATCCAGATCTCGAAAGGATCTTTAGCTTTCTCGCGAATAATTCCCAGCTGGACGTTCAACTATTAATGAGTCCATAAGTAAACGCACATAGAGCAGCGATAATTCCTTTATTTTCGGCCAAAATCATATGTTTCATGCCATTCTACTAATGGACGGATTAATAGTTACAATACAGCATTATTCTTCTCCGGATGCGCCGGATGTAGGCAATATTTATGTTCCGCGTAGCCTGATCAGGCAAGTATCGACAGGCCGTCGCCAAACCAAATCGTCAGATGTTGACACTTCAGAGGCTGATATGTCAGATGCTACTTCGTCAGAAAAATTGGATATGTTCGTCAGAGGTCTTGATAATCAAGCGTTAGTTTCTTTTATAAAGCAATGGCAGGAAAGCGGCAAAAAAATATCATGGAGTCCCCGCATGCGCCTAGCCTTTCCACAGCAGGTCGAGAAATGGCGCATCGAACCGCGAGAAAAAGGAGAAGCATGGGTACAGCAGGGGGGGCGGTTTAATGGGGATGAAGACTACTGGAAAGAGGGGTTAAGCTTGGAGGATAAAGTTGAGGTTCGGGGTGGAGGTAAGTGTCTTCGCTTTTATTTGGAGTCCAAAAGTGACTTTGATTTCTTCTGGCAGTCCATTACTGAAAAACTTAAAGACATTGCCTTTACACATAAAAGAGATATGCCAAACTAATTACAATGCCTGTAAAAATATAATTTTCTGTTTTTTATGGAGATTGAATTGGGCAAAGATTTTAACGATCAAGGGCCTCTATAAATTTTTTAATCCCCCCTCCCTGACCTCGGGGAGGGTTTCCTCATGTCCCACAATATCTTGGCTTATCCGGATAATTGATGTAACAATACGAGACAGTCCATCGCTTTTCAGCGGGGGAACTGGCCGGGGGGGTATATGCCGAAATACAGTTACAGGGCCGTGAATCCGAAAGGACGCCCGATCAGGGGCGTCGTGACGGCCGCCAATGAATCCGACCTGACTTCGCGGCTGGAGGAAGGGGGGCTGACGCTTATCGACTGCAAGGCGATGTCCGAAAAGACAGGAAAGCTTGCGGCGCTGGTGGCCAGGCGGGTCAAGATCCGCGATATGGTGCAAATGTTCGTTCAGTTGGAGCAGTTGCAGAAAGCGGGGGTTCCGCTGATGGACGGCCTGTCGGACGTGCGGGATACAACGGAGTCGGCGCAGCTACGGGACGTCATGTCGGACGTTTACCGCGAAGTGGCGGAGGGCAATTCGTTTTCCAGCTCCCTTTCCAGACATCCGATGGTTTTTGAACCGATCTTCGTCTCCCTGATCGGCGCGGGGGAGGAAACGGGCAACCTGGTCGAGTCCTTCACGCAGGTCATCAAGCACCTCAAGTGGACGGATGCGATGCGGAGCAAGGTCAAAAAGGCCACGCGCTATCCGAAGATACTGGTGGGCGTGGTGATGATCGTGGTCTGGGTGATGATGGGACAAGTGGTGCCGCAGGTGACGGGGTTCCTGCTGGATATCGGACAGGAGCTCCCTCCCGTGACGCTGGCGCTGATCGCCACGTCGAAGTTTTTCGCCAGTTATTTCGTGTACATCTTTCTGGGGTTGCTCGCCTTCTACATCTTTCTCGTCGTCGGGCGCGTCATGTCGGAAGAATTCAGATACCGGACGGATTACATAGCCCTGCACACGCCGGTGATGGGAGGCGTCATCCGCAAGATCGCCCTGTCGCAGTTCTGCACGACCTTCGGCGTTCTGTTCACGAGCGGCCTTGAGATCCTGAAATGCCTGGATGCGGCCAAGCTGACGGCGGGCAACATGGTCATCGTCGAGGCGCTGGGGCTGGTGCGGCAGCAGGTGCAGGAGGGTTTTCCCCTGTCCACGGCCCTGAACACCTCCGGGGAATTCCCTTCCCTGGTCATACGGATGGTCAAGATCGGGGAAGAGTCCGGGAATCTCACAGGCGTCCTGGAGCAGGTTTCCGAATTTTACGATAAGGACGTGAACGATTCCGTGGACGCCATGATTATGATGATCGAGCCGGCTCTGACGGCCATTCTGGGCGGAATCATCCTGTGGATCGCGGCGGCCGTATTCGGCCCCATTTATGACAGCTTCGGGAAGATGGGGTAGGGAAATGACGTCATTCAGTTCCGGTAAGAGGGTTTTGCTGGTGGGGAACGAAGGGGTGGCTCTCTTCGGGCCGACGGCTCGGGGCGTCGAGCGGGAGATCGCGCTTTCCTGGGAACTGCCAAATTTCGACCGGCAATTGACCGAAGCGCTGACCGAGCAGAACCAGAGCAGGCCCGTGGTGATCCTGTTTGACGGCGCTGACCAGACGTACCGCAAGGAAGAGAACATCCCGAAACTGAGCTTTTTCGACCGCGCACGCTTTGTCAGGCGCAAGCTGGAGATGGCTTTTCCGAGTTATCCGATCCGCACCTCCGTCCTGGTCAAGCCGTCCAGGAAAGAAGGCAAAAACGCTCCGAAAGAGTCTCCTTCCTATCTTTTCATGGCGATTCCGGAGACGGATCGCCTCGACAAGGTCAGCGCAAACCTTCTGGAAGCGGGGGTTCCCGTCGCCGGTTTCGGCCTGCTGCCTGCGGAGTCGGAGGGGCTGGTGACCGCCCTTTCCGGCAAGCTGTTCGGAAAAACGGGCGAGAAATCACACTGGGCCGTACTGATCGGACAGCACGAGACGGGCGGGCTGCGGCAGGTCGTCGTGAAGAACGGCAATCTGGCCCTCACGCGGATGACGCCGACTTCCGAGGCGGGCGTTCAGGGGCCGAAGTGGGTCGAGGAGGTGATGCGCGAGTTCAAGGCCACGCTGACGTACATCGCCCGTTTCGGATATGCCGCCGATGAGGGGCTGGACGTCGTCGTCATCTGCGGCGACATCGAAAAACAGTTTTTCGACAAGACCTCCCTGCCGGTCACCAATTTCCGGTGCCTCAAGGTCGCGGACGCCCTGGCTCTTATCGGGGCGAAAGGGGTCTCTCTCGGGGAAACCAACTTCGGCGACGCGGTGCATGCGGCCTGGGCGAGCAGGAAAAGGTCCCTGGCCGTGCCGGTCGTCGTGCCGGGCATCCGCCGCATCATGGCGCCGCGCCTGGCCGTGCGCGTCGCGACGCTCCTTCTGGCGGCGCTTCTGCTGGGGCTGGGCGGGATCAGTTTCAGGGAATATCAGAATTACAACGGTCTCCAGGACGAGATCGCGCGGAAACAGAGCCGGAAGACCCTTCTGGAACACGGTTACGCGCAGGACTCGAAGGTTTTCGACACCCTTCCCGTCAAGCCGTTGCTCGTCAACGGGACGCTGGCGGTCAGGAAGTTCGCCGATGGCGGCAGCGTCAGGATCGCCCCGACGCTCGATCTTCTGCGCAGGACGCTGGGCAGCACCGTCAAGCTGAGTTCCCTGATGTTTGAGAATCGCGCGGAGATCAGCCTGAAGCCGGGAGAGGAGAGAAATCCGCGCCCTCTCAGGATCGTGTTCAGGTTCACCATCACCGACGCGCCGACCCTGGAACAGAAAGTGGCGGCCGCCGAAAAGCTCGCGGAATCCCTGCGAAGCGCCTTTCCGGGCTATGAAATCAGGATCAACAGCCAATTCGGAAACGTGTCCCGCACAGGGATATTCGAGGGAATGACGGGAGACACGCCGACCCCCGGAAACGCCTCCCTGCAGGAAGACGCCGCAGAATTCGAAATGCAGGGGGCGCCGTTATGATCAAGCTGATCGGTCTCAGGCGCATTATCCTGTTCCTTTTTTTCCTGGGGATCAACCTGCTGGTGGCTGCCGGTTATTTTTTCGGCCTTGCCCCGATGCGGGACGAGGCTCAGATGCAGATGGACTCCGTCAGCGGCCAGATATCGGCGCTGCAGAGCAAAATCATGAACATCCAGCAGGAAGTGAATTCCCTGAAAGAAAACCAGCCGAAATACCAAGCGCTGAAGGACAGGGGCTTTTTCCTGAGCCAGGATCGTTTCATGCTCGGGCGTCTGCTGGAGGAGGTGCGCAAGAAAAGCGAAATCACCTCTTTTTCCTTCACGATCGGAAATCTGGAGGAGGTGCCGAGCGCGGATGCCGCCGGCATGAATTACAGGCTGGTCAGAAGTCGCATCAAGATTGGAAGCATCGTGTCGCCCCTGGACATCAACATATATATCTTTCTTCAGGCTCTTGCCGAGGCTTTTCCGGAGCACACACGCATCCAGAGTTTCGAGATCAGACGGACGGGGGAGGTGACCGAAGCGGCGCTGAGCAAGATCGCGACAGGACAGCCCGTCAGTTTCGTGGATGCGAACCTCGCTTTCGACTGGATGACGCTGGTTCCGAAGGTGGATGAAAAGCCGGCGGCAGCCGGATTCAGGGGGCGTTGATGGGTGAACGGCTACGAAAGACGATCCTCCTTCTGTTCCTCTGCGGAATCCTGCAGGTGAGTATGGCCGGTGCCCAGACCCCCGCCGCGCCTGCCGAGGGGCCTTCGGCGGAAGAGTCCGGCGCGGTGTTCAGGGGCTCTTTTTTCATGACCCCCATGGAACTCGTGACGATCCGGCGCGCCCTGAGCGGCAAGGCCTCGAGCGCCGCGACGCTGAGTATGGCGAAGGGGGAGATACCGGCTCACCGCGTCATCCGCGTTTCCGGCGTCATCTACCGCACGGCGGAGGACTGGATCGTCTGGATGAACGGCCAGAAAGTGACGCCGGAAAATCTCTTGCCGGAAATCATCGATATCGAAGTCAGGGATTCATCGAAGGTTGACCTCAAGTGGTACGATATCGGGCTGAACAGGGTGATCTCGATCACGCTCAGACCGCATCAGACGTACGATATTCCGACAGGCATCCTGTTGCCGGGGTCGCAATGACAGATTCCGCCGCAAAAAAACTCCAGACATCTTCTCCGGAGAGCGCCATCAAAATCAGCGGGGTGACGGCAGGATATGGCCGTGGCGCCGTCATTGAGGACATCGCCTTTGACGTCCGGACGGGAGAGACTTTCGGCCTGATCGGCCTGAACGGCGTCGGAAAGACGACGCTGATTAAAATCATTCTGGGTCTTATGGAGGCTTCCTCCGGATCCGTCGCGATCTTCGGGAAGGAGACCCTCGATCCCGCAGGCAAGGCCATGATCGCGTACCTGCCGGAAAAATTCGAGCCGCCGTTTTTCCTGAGCGGGCTGGAGTTCCTGAAGTTCTCGCTGGATCTTTACAGGCGCCCGTTCAGGGAAAAAGACGTTCTGGCGGCGGCGGACAGGATTTCCCTGTCGCAGGAGGCGCTGCGTTGCCGTGTGAACACATATTCCAAAGGGATGCGGCAGAAGATCGGCCTGATGGGAACATGGCTCACCGAATGCCCCCTGCTGATTCTGGACGAGCCGATGACGGGGCTTGACCCGCGTGCGCGCGTCCTGGTGAAAGACGAAATCATGGCCTGCCGCGCCTCGGGGATGACGGTGTTCCTGAGCTCGCATATCCTGGCGGACATGGACGAGATATGCGACCGGGTCGGCGTGATTCACGACCGGTCACTGAAGTTTCTCGGCTCCCCTGCGGAGATGAAGGAAAAAGCCCAAAAAGACAATCTGGAACGCGCCTTTCTTAAAATTATCGACGATTCAACAAAGGTTTATGAATCATGAATCTGTTTGGCAGAAAAAACGACGGCGGAATCGGCGGGGCCTCTGACGGAGGGACGGACCTCAGAGGCTTCCCGGCGGAGGGAAGCGGAAAGAGGCTCCCCCTGCTGCTCACGGGCATTCTCGTGATCGGCGGCGTTGCCGGTGGTTATTTTTATCTGATCGGCTCCGGGGAGGATGACATTGTCCCCGTGGCGCGCCCTGCTATCGTGAAACAACTCCCCGTCGTTGCTCCCGGGATACAGGAGGTCGCGCCGACGACGGCGGACGTTCTTGCCGCCGGGGAGAAGGATGGATTTGCGGTTCCTGCCCCCCCCCCGTCGCCTCTTGCTGCGGCTCCCCCGCAACAACAGACGCCAATGCCTCAGGACGGGGAGGCGCCCGCCGTGAACGTCGCTGCGGAACCTCCCATGCCGGATGAATCCTCTCTGGCCGTGGCTGTCTCCGGCAAGCCGGAGGAGGTGTCGGCGGCGGCGGTTCCAGAGATGCCGGAGATGCCGGCGGCGGAGCCTTCCGGAGAAAAAGAAGCCGTTGCAGCCCCGGTAAAGAGTCCACAGGACGTCAAACCGGCGCCTGCGCCCGTATCCGGGAAGGAAGAGAGCGCCGAACCGGCGCCAGCCGAACTGGCCATCGTGCAGAATGCGGCAGTGCTTGATTCCTTAAGTCCTCCCCCCTCCGTCGCCCTCGGGGGGGCTCCGGGCGGAGCGGCAGGCGAGGGGCTTCTGGTCACGGACATCCTGTCGCAGCCTGCGGATATCCGGGCGTTGCCGGAGAGGTATCTGGTGGTCAGGAAGGATCGCGGCGCCGGCGATGCGGGTTCACGCCTGACGGCGGCGCGGACGGCGCTGTCGCAGGGTCGTTATCCCGCCGCCCTCGGACTCTTCGAGGAGCTTTACAGGAAAGGCCCGTGGGACGAGAGCGTGTCGATGGGGCGCGCCGTCGCGCTTCAGAAGATGGGACAGATATCCACGGCCGTGGCCGCCTATGAGGAGATTGTTGAGAAAAACCCTAAAAATGTGGAGGCGCTGACCAATACGCTGGGTCTGCTGAACGGTCAGACGCCTGATGAAGCCATTGAAAAACTTCTGCGGTTGCGGGAGGTTTCCCCGTTTAATGCGGATGTTACGGCACAGCTGGGCATCGTGTATGGCGCGGCGGGGGACTACGAGAATGCCCTGAAATATATTGAGATGGCGGATGCCCTGAAGCCCGGAAGCCTCAATATCCTTTACAACAGGGCGGTCGTTTATGACCGGATGGGGAGAACGACGCAGGCGGCGGATATTTACCGGCAGATTCTTCTTCTGGCGGGGGACGGGGTCCTGGATCGGAATTTTCCTGTTGAAACGGTCAGAAAACGCCTTTCGGTCATTCGGTGAGTTTTTTTATGGCTCGTGCCCATTACAAGTTTTTACGGCGGGAATCTATCCGGAACGACTGCGCCGGACGACAGAGTCTCGTCTCCTGAATCTTTATTTCGTTTCAGTTGTTGAGGAAGAATTTGAACCACAGATGAACACGGATGAACACAGATTTTTTATAGTAGAATGAAGAGTCGTCTCTCTTTTTTATCTGTGTCTATCTGTGTCCATTTGTGGTCTCTGTTTCTTGGAAACTTCAGTTACAGGGGGCTGAATGGAATTTTTTGATCTCTCCGGTACGGTTTTTCTGGGGCTGGCGCTCGGGAGTTTCGCGACGGCGCTCTCTTATCGCCTGCCGCGCGGCATCTCTATCGTCACCGTGGAACGATCACAATGCCCCGTGTGTCAAAAGGATCTCGGCATGGCGGATCTTGTTCCTCTCTTTTCCTGGATTTTTCTCAGAGGAAAATGCCGGCACTGCCGGGCTCCGATCGGCTGGCGGTATCCGGTGATCGAACTGGCGACGCTGGCCGTGTGCCTGCTCTTCTATTCCGTTTACGGGCTCAGGCCGGAAACGCTCCTGATTTTCACGCTGGCGCCGGTCGCCGTCAGCATCATCGATATCGACCTGCGCTATAAAATCATTCCCGACAGCCTTAATCTCGCAATTCTTCTGACGGGGGTGGCGGCGCTATGCGTCGATGCCGCCCTGAACGGGAGTCCCCTGATTTTCTTCATGGAGAAAGGGGTGGCGGCGCTCGGAGGCGCGCTGCTCTACGGCCTGGGGGCGCTCCTGCTCAGACAGGGCGTGATGAGAACGATGAAGCGGGAACCGATGGGGCTGGGGGACGTCAAGTTTTTCGCCGCCGCCGGATTCTGGATGGGAATTTCTGCGTATGCGGCGGCGTTATTTATGATTGTTTCGGGAGTATCCGGAATTATCCTGTCGTCAATCTGGAAAAAGCGCACGGGGGAGGCCGAATTTCCCTTCGGGCCGTCGCTGATCCTCGCGTTTATCGCTGTTTTATGGTTTTTTCCTCCGGCCTTTGTCGGTATGTAAGGATGTGTTTACCTTTTTTTCAGGGTATCCGTATACTGTGAGAGACGGATGTGCAGATGAGGGATCGTAATCGTGGATATTGCAGAACTTCTTAAATTCACAATCGATAACAAGGCGTCCGATTTACATCTGAGCGGCAACAACCAGCCAATCGTGCGCATCGACGGGGATTTGCAGCGGATCAAGACGGACACGACGAACACGCTGACCGCCGATCAGATACGCGCCATGCTGTTTTCCGTGATGTCGGAGGAACAGCGGACGGCTTACGAGCGTGATTTCGAACTCGACTTCGCCATTTCTTTCGGCGACGACGCACGTTTCCGCGTCAACGCCTTCATGAACCGGGCCGGTTCCGCGGCGGTCTTCCGGGTGATTCCGACGAAAATCCCGACCATGGAGCAACTGTCCCTGCCGCCCGTCGCCACACGGCTCGCCGAGCTTGAGAAAGGGCTGGTTCTCCTTACGGGGCCGACCGGCAGCGGCAAATCGACGACGCTGGCCGCCATGGTCAACCATATCAACGAGAGGGAGTCTGTTCACATCCTGACCGTCGAGGACCCGGTGGAGTTTTTCCACCCGTCGAAAAAAGCCCTCGTCAACCACCGCGAGGTCGGGAACGACACCAAATCCTTCGCCGCCGCGCTCAGGAGCGCCCTGCGGGAAGACCCGGACGTGATCCTGGTGGGGGAAATGCGCGACTATGAAACGATCTCGCTGGCCCTGACGGCGGCTGAAACGGGGCACCTTGTGTTCGGAACGCTGCACTCCAACACGGCGGCCAAGACGATCGACCGCATCATCGACGTTTTCCCGGCGGCGGAAAAGGAGATGGTGCGCGCGATGCTCTCCAGTTCCATTCAGGGCGTCATCTCCCAGGTGCTGCTGCCAAGGGTGGGCGGCGGGCGCATCGCGGCGCACGAAGTCATGGTGGGAACTCCCGCCGTGCGTAACCTCATCCGCGAAAACCAGCTGGCGCAGGTGTATTCGATGATCCAGACCGGGGCGCGTTTCGGGATGCAGACGATGGAGGATTCCGTCCATGATCTCGCGGCGGCGGGGCTGATTTCCCCCGAGACCGCCGGCAATGTCCTGAAAGACAGCACGGAGGAATCTGAGGACGTTCCTGTTCACGCAGCCGCCAAGGACGCTCTCGCCGCGAAGAAAGGGAAGCCTCTTCCCGGCGTTTCCGGCAAAAGCCCGCCCCCTGCGGCGGGAAGCAAGGCAACGCCGCCCGTCAAGGACGCTGAGAAAGAGGGATATTCGTTTTGAGCGGCGTCGTCATATATGCCTACCTGAACGAGATGGTCAGAAAGGAGGCGACCGATCTTTACCTGACGGTGGGGGTCCCCCCAACGATGCGCATCGACGACCGGCTTCAGGCCCTGTCCGATGTCGTCATGCAGACGGAAGACATGCAGACGCTGCTGGGCGAAATCCTGACCAGCCGGCAGCGCCTCGAATTCGATACGAGCATGGAGCTCAATCTGGCTCTGGATATGGGCAAGGAAGGCCGTTTCCGCATCAATATCCTGCGCCAGCGCCAGCGCCCGGCGATGGTGATCCGGCGGATCATCAGCAAGATTCCCAGCTTCGAGGATCTCCGTCTTCCGAAACTGATGGAAAGACTGGCTGTGGAGAAACGCGGCCTGGTTCTCCTGTGCGGCGTGACGTCGTCCGGAAAGACGACGACGCTGGCGTCTCTGGTGGATTACCGCAACAGGACGGTGGGCGGGCATATCGTCACCATTGAAGACCCGATCGAATTTCACCACGAGCACAAGATGGGAATCGTCACGCAGAGGGAGGTCGGCATCGACACCGCTTCCTACGCCGTGGCGCTGAAAAACGCCCTGCGGCAGAAGCCGGACGTGATCCTGGTGGGGGAGATCCGCGATTCGACCGTCATGGAGCAGACAATCATCGCCGCCGAGACGGGGCATCTGTGCTTCGCCACTCTTCACTCCAACAACGCCGCGCAGACGGTGGAGCGCGTCATCAACTTCTTCCCCGAAAAACAGCAGCAGCAGCAAATCCGCATCGCGCTGTCCCTTAACCTGCGCGCGATCATCGCCCAGCGCCTCATCCGCACGATCAAGGGGGACATGGTCGTGGCCATCGAAGTCATGCTCAACGAGGGGCTTATCAGGGAACTGATCCTGAAGGGAGAGACGTCAAAAATCAGCGACGTTATGGCCAATAACAACCCGGTGGGCATGGTTGTTTTCGATCAGTCGATCCTCAACCTGTACAAGCAGGGAACCATCAGCGAGCAGATCGCCATCGCGGAGGCGGATCTTCCGACGGATATGAAAATGAAAATACAGCAGGTCAAGATGGGCGACAAGGTCAGGGGCATGACCGATATTGACACGTCCAGACTATCTTTGTAACAATATCAGTCAGGGTTTTCGGGTCGAATTTTTTCAAAGGGCGGGATCATCATAGTGAGTGGAACGCATCGGTTTTTCCGCGTTTTTTGCATCGTAACGGGGATCACGCTCTCGGCTGCAGCGCTGGGGAGCTGCAATCTGGCCAAGAACCAGATGGTCTTCGACCGCGCGGCGGAAAAGGACATCCAGGATTACCGCGATGCTTTGGCGCCCCGGCCTCAGCCAGCCGGTGAAGCGACGGAAGCGCCGGAGTTTCAGCCGATTATTTCAACGCCGGAAGAATTGAGGCTGCCCTCTCCGCTGGTGACGGTTTCGGTGAACCAGACGGTGTCGCTGCGCGATCTGATGTTCGAACTGGCGG
Source organism: Pseudomonadota bacterium (assembly GCA_043806835.1). GTDB lineage: Bacteria > Pseudomonadota > Alphaproteobacteria > Micavibrionales > UBA2020 > PALSA-926. Next base: position 24,079 of record JAZDGQ010000033.1, read on the forward strand.
AACAGGCCGGCGTCGATCTGGAGATGGACCCGCAGGTTCGCGGATCGATCATTTTCACGGCGAAAGAGCGCCCCTTCAACGAGGTGGTTGACCGCATCTGCGAGATGTCGGGGCTGCGCTATTCGTTTCTGAACGAGGTGCTGCGGGTCGAGATCGACCGCCCTTACGTCAAAAATTACAAAGTCGATTACATGAATGTTGACCGGAAGAGCTCCTCCGGGATCAGCACGAGCATTTCAGTCGGCAGCGACGCCACAGCCGGTTCAAGCAATTCCGGCTCCAACTCCAAGATCGACAACACCTATGCTGGGGATTTCTGGAAGGAGCTTGATGAGGGACTGAAACAGATCCTGACGGCTTCCGACACCTATCTTTCCCTGGCGACGCTGGCCGATCCTGTGGCGACCCCCGTCCCGGCCTACGTTCCTCCCCCGCCGCCGGTCGATCCCAACAATCCGGATGCCCCTCCCCCGCCGCCTGCGGCGACGACGCCGCCTTCGCTCAACGTCTCCGTCCCCTCCGCTTCGTCCGAGCCGCTGATCCCCAATGCGCCGGCGACATACTCGATCAGCAAGCAGTCCGGCATCGTCAGCGTCTTCGCCAGCGAGCGGCAGCAGAGGCAGGTGCAGAAGTTCATCGACACGCTGCGCCGCATATCGATGACCCAGATTCTGATCGAGGCCAGGGTGCTCGAAGTGACCCTGACGGACGAGTTCGCCACCGGCATTGACTGGGGCAACATCAACCTGACCGGGCTTGTCGCCATACAGGGGTCGTTCGAGAGCCCGGATTTCGCCACGCCATCGACCAATATTTTCAGGACCAATCTTGATCTTGGCACGGGGTTCAAGCCGGTCATCAACGCGCTCAGCCGTTTCGGGACGGTGCGCGCCCTTTCCAGTCCGCGCGTGACGGTCATGAACAACCAGCCGGCCGTGGTGAACGTGACGAACAACAAGGTTTATTTTGAAATTACGACGACGCAGACCCCCTCGGCCATTGTGGGGGGCGACCCGACGATCACGAGGACGGGAACGACGAAAACGGCTCCAGAGGGGGTGCTGATGAATGTCGTTCCGACGGCCAATCTCGATACGGGAGAAATTATCCTTGTCGTGCGCCCGACCGTGTCCAAAATTTCGGATCAGGTGGACGATCCTGTCAATGACGGCAACAAAATTCCGGAGCTGTCGGTGCAGGAGATCGACTCCATCGTCAAGATGCAGTCCGGCCAGACTCTGGTGATGGGCGGGCTGATGAAGGATCAGAACCTGGTCAGCCAGGAAGGCATTCCGATTCTGGGGGACGTGCCGCTCATCGGATCCCTGTTCCGCAATCATGGCGATATGATCCAGAAAAACGAGCTGGTGATTTTCCTGAAGGCCACCATCGTTCCCGGCGCGAATGTGGATGAACTGGATCGCAAGCTTTACAAGAGCTTCGGCATGGATCGGCGCCCGACGCGTCTGTAATCGTTGAAGACGGGAAGGTGTGCGGATGGTTTCGAAATCCCTGATCAAGTATGTGCTGACGGCGGCTCTGCGCGACAGGCTGATGGTCACGCTTGTCCTGATGATCCTGATGGCGGCGGCGGTCGCGGTGTTCATGGGCGCCGCCAGCGTGACCGAAGGGGGCAGTTTCGCCCTGGTCTTCGGCGCGGGGGGATTGAGGTTTCTCGGCGTGACGGGTGTCGTCCTGTTCTGCTGTTTTTATGTCCGGCGCTCCTTTGAAGGCAAGGAAGTGGAATTCCTGCTGTCCCGCCCGATTTCGCGGCTGTCTTTCCTGTTCAGCCATGCCCTCGCGTTTTCGATTCTGTCCTTTTTCGTCGCGCTGGTGATCGTGATGGCCGTTTCGGTCATCGGAAAACCGAACCCTGCGGGTCTGGCCCTCTGGGGCGCAAGCATTGCCGCCGAATTTTCGGTCATGGCGGTGGCGGCCCTGTTCTTTTCGATGGTTTTGTCGAGCGCGTCCGGATCCGCCCTTGCCACGCTGGGGGTTTATGCCCTGTCGCGGATGGCGGGGACCCTTCTGGGCATCATGGATCTTCCTCCGGCAAACTGGATTTTCGCCATTCTCGGCAATCTGATGAAGCTGATTTCGGTCGTAATCCCTCGTCTGGACATGATGGGGCAGACGACGTGGCTGGTTTACGGCGTCAAGGGAGCCGGCGGCGTGAAGTTCCTGCCGGATGCCGGCAGCCCCGCGTACTGGCTGGCGGAGCATCTGGGGCTGGCGGGGTTCATCGGGGTTCAGGGGATCGTTTTCGTCGGTCTGCTGCTGGCGGCGGCGGCGTACGATTTCACGCGACGGCAGTTCTGATGCTGGTGCGGAAAAATCTGGGCCTCATCAGAGCCTCCCTCTTTATCGTTCTGGGTCTGAACGCGGCGCTCTGGGGCGCAAGCCGGGATATGTATTCCGGCTGGGAAGGGGTTCCCCCCGTGCCCTCCAGAAGCGGCGCCGTGATGATGACACTGGGAGACCCTGAATTTTCATACCGTTTTCTTGCGCTGGTCCTCCAGAATCTGGGCAACACGGGCAGGGATGTCGTCCCTCTCAGAAGTTACGATTACGAGAAGCTGGGCAGGTGGTTTTTCCTGCTTCACGGGCTGGATCCGGCTTCCGATCATGTCCCGATGATCGCGGCTTATTATTTCGGGGGCACCCGCGTTCCGGGGGATGTCGCGGTGGTCGTCGATTATCTGGGGGTCGTCGGGCAGCTCCCCGTGGGTGAAAAATGGCGCTGGCTCGCGCAGGCCGCCTATCTGGCGCGTCACCGCATGCACGATCTTCCTCTCGCGCTGAAGCTGGCCTACAGGCTCTCCAGAATGCCGGGCAGCGACGGATTCCCGCAGTGGGCGCGGCAGATGCCCGCCTTTATCCTGAAAGAGCAGGGAGACAGGGAAGCAGCAAGGCAGATGATGGAGGACATGCTGGTCACGGAAAAGACCGTGCATCCGGAGGAAATCAATTTCATGAAAGCATACCTGATCGAGCAACTGGGCGCCGATCCTGATGATGTTGATCGTCTGATGCGGATGAGGAAAGAAGGCCCCTGATGCTTTTCGCCACATCGACCACGTTCAGCCTGATCGAATGGCTGTCCCTCACCGGACTGACGCAGAGCGTCATGATTCTGGTCTATATCGTTTTCCGGGTGAGGAACTGGCGGCAGGCCTCCCTTGCCCTCGCGTATTTTTCCGTGCTCGCCCTTGCTTTCGGGCTGCAATTTTCCCTGCGCCTGGAAGATTACGAACAGACTCTCCGGCTCGCGCTCTGGGTCTGCTGGTCCCTGGGGCCCCCCTTGTGCTATCTGCTGGTTTTGCAGGTCGCAAAGGGCGTGGACACTCCGGAACCGAAGCAATTCTGGATTCTGGCGCTGGTGCCGCTGTCTTTTGTCATCGGATATATGATACGCGATCTTGCCAGGGTCTGCGGCGGGAATTCATGGATCTGCCCGGGGCTGTTCCTGTGGCTCTACTGGCTGGGGTCCATCTCCGGGGGGATCGCGATGCTGGCGCTGTGGGGGAACAAGGATCTGTTCGCCTCCCTCCGGAAGTCAAAGGGCGGGCGCGAAAGGTACTGGCTGGTGATCGTGCTGGTGGGAGCCAACGTGATGACCGTCGGCATCAACTCCATGCGCTCGACGGGAAGGGTGTCGGCGGAAAACGCGGATTCCCTTCTCGTCATGCTGGGGCTGGTCTTTATCTATCTGGCGATCACGACCCTGTTCCGGGTCTATCCGTTTCCGGTTCAATTGAGCGCGACGCCGACGCGCTTCAAGGCCTCGGTTCTGAGCCCGGAGGAAAAAAGGGTCGCCGACGCCGTCAAGGCGCTGATGGAGGTTGACAAGCTCTACCATGAGCCGGCGTTCAGCCGCGCCGACCTCGCCCGGGAGATACGGACATCCGAGAACACCTTGTCCCGTGTGATCAATGTGACTTTCGGGAAGAGCTTCCCCCGGCTTCTGAGCGAGTTCAGGGTGGAGGACGCCAAGCGCATGCTTCTGAACCCGTCCATTCCCATACAGGTGATTGCTTCCGAAGTGGGATTCAATTCGCTGGCTTCCTTCAACCGCGTGTTCAAGAAAGTGGCGGGCGAGACCCCTTCCCAGTATCGTCTGGAAAAAGGCGTCCTGCCACAGGCGGCGGAAGCATAAGGCGGAGTAAACATAACGCACCCTCTTCCGGGCTGAAGGCATCACAGCTTGCCGGGATGTTGTTTATTGCTTGGGTTTTCCAGGCTCCATTGATATAATGCAGCCGTTCTCCGTTTATAAAATAAGGAGATCGTGCCATTCAGCGGGACGGAGCGTCATGAAATTCACCATTGAGCGTACGGATCTCCTTCGGTCTCTTAACCACGTTCACAGCGTTGTCGAACGCAGAAACGCCATCCCCATCCTGGCCAACGTGATGTTGCGCGCCGAGAAAGACTCGCTGTCGCTGACGACGACCGACATGGATCTGGAGATCGTTGAATCCGTGGCCGCCCGGACATCCGTGACCGGAACGACCACCGTGCCGGTGCATACCCTTTACGATATCGCGCGGAAGCTGGGGGAAGGCGCCGTCGTGGAATTTTCCAGCGCCTCCGGAGATACGACCATGCTGGTCAAATCCGGGAAATCCACGTTCCGCCTCGGCTGCCTGCCGACGGAGGATTTCCCAAAAATGGGGTCGTCCGAAAAATTTTCCTGCAGCTTCTCCATTCCGGCGGCGGACCTTCGCACGCTGGTGGACCGCACCCGCTTCGCGATTTCCAGCGAAGAAACCCGTTATTACCTGAATGGCATTTACCTGCATGCGGCTGAGAACGAAAATGTGCAGGTGCTGCGCGCCGTGGCGACGGACGGGCACCGTCTGGCGCGGTTTGAAATGCCGTTGCCGGAAGGAGCCCGGGGCATGCCGGGCGTGATTATCCCCCGCAAGGCGATCAACGAGATCCGCAAGCTGATCGACGAGGCGGGAGACGCGATCGAGATCGGGCTTTCCGACAACAAGATGAAGTTCTCTTTCGACCATGTCTCCCTGACGACCAAGCTGATCGACGGCACGTTCCCCGACTACAACAGGGTCATTCCGAAAGGCAACGAGAAGATCCTGGAGGTAAGCCCGGATATCTTCTCCAGCGCCGTTGACCGCGTCTCGACGATCTCCAGCGAAAAATCGCGGGCGGTGAAACTGGCGATCAGCGGCAAGACCATGACCCTGTCGGCAAACTCCCCGGACAGCGGCAGCGCTTCCGAGGAGATCGAAATACGCTTTAATGCGGCTCCCATGGAAATCGGGTTCAATTCTGCGTATCTGATGGACGTGACCAGGCAGATCGAAGGGGAAGGGTGCCGCATCTCCCTCTCGGACTCCGCTTCTCCCGCCGTTATTCAGGACGTCAGCGATACCTCCTCCCTCTACGTCCTGATGCCTCTGCGCGTCTGATTTTTTGTTGTTTCTCTTGCTGTGGACATAACCTGCGCGCAGGCCTATGTTAATTCATAAAGACAAAAACCATATGACTTTCATTTTTCCTGCCCCTATAATGACGGGGTCCGGGGTGCTTGGGGGGATAGTTTACAATGCGTCATGCCAGTTTATTCATTTTAGTTTTTATGTTGAGCGTCCTGACGCTCGGAAGCAGTCAGGTTCCGGCAGCCGGGACGGAAGGCGCAGTCCTGTTCGTGGCGCCCCACCGCCTGATCATTGCGCCTGACGAAAAGGTGAGCATGCTCAGCATTTCCAATAAATCCAGCGAGACGCGCCGTTACGACCTGACTCTCATCGAGCAGGTCATGGACAAGACCGGCGTCACGCAACGTAAAGATACCTTCGATTACTCTGTCAAGCGCATGATCAAATTCATGCCCAGGCGCTTTTCGCTCCAGGCGGGGGAACAGCAGACGGTGCGCGTGATCGTCCAGCGTCCGGAAAATCTTCCCGACGGGGATTATCACAGCCACTTGCTGTTCCGCGAGGTTCCCCTGAACGTAAAGGACAAGGCGCAGCTGGAGGAGGAGCGCAAGGCGGCGGAAGAACAGAAAACCGTCAGCTTTGAAATCCGCACGCTCTACGGCATCGGGGTGCCCGTCATCGTCCAGCAGGGAACAATTGTTGCAGACCTGAGCCTCGGCGACCCGAAGCTCGTCAGGACGGGCGACGACAAGCGGAGCCGGTTGTCCCTTGATTTCACGCGCACCGGAAACTCCGAGTCCGCCGGTTTGCTGAAGGCGGAGTATGTGCAGACGGGAAAAGCGCCCGTGCCGGTCATGGATCCGCAGTGGATCCGCGTGTATCGCGAAGTCGACCAGATTTCCAGGGATTTTCCTCTCATCAATATTCCCGAAGACGCCAAGGGAGGAAAGATCGTCGTCTCCCTGATAAAGGACGAGGCCGACGACAGCAAGACCGTCAGGAAAGAAGTGGCGTTCAACTGAGCCCGTTCTTTCCTTTCCCGTCATCCTCCCGAAGGCATGACTGAAATGATGACACGATTTTTAACCCTCCTCCCCGCCCTTCTTCTGCCGTTCGCCGCATTGTGCGCGAACACGGCGCATGCCGCGGCGACCATCAGTTGTACGGATGGGAATTTCAACTCCGGCGGAGCGATCAGCACGCAGGCGACGATTTCCGGCGTTCACAACATTATGATGGATACCGCCGGAGCCATCACCTACGATGCCGCTCTCGCGGGCCCTGCTGTCGGCACGAACATAGTGTGTACCTTCTCCGGATTTGACGCCAATTCGATCATCGACAGGGTTCGATGTGACGCCAGTCGCACCACAACGAGCACAGGCGGATGCTGCGGCGCCACGAACCGGAAACATACGCTCTTTACCGTAAGGGGGGCAGGGCGCACGACGATGAACGAAACAAACTGCCTCGGGTATAACACCAACGTCGCTCCCTGCGGCAGCGGCAATTGCTTCAGGGCTGATGCTGCCGGAGGCGGCACGCTCACCTTCGGCACCACGATGGACGCCACACACGTCACCATTGGAGAGGATGGCTATCTTCTGTCGAATAACATAAATGGCGTGTTGAATATGCGGCTCAGGGGCTTGGTGAGGGGGAGAAGCACATACGCCGACAGCTCAGCCGACTGGTCAGTGGCCTTCACCAGTCTGGTCGGATTTTCCGGCACAACGGATCTGAATTTCGGCAGGTCTACCTTTACGGGCACGCCCGGCGCGGGGGATCGCGTCGATCTCGGCACCAACGGCACCGCCGTCGCCGCAGGGAATTTCGCGCTGCAGGGAGGCGCACTGACGGCGGGTCAGGTCACGATGAACAATGTTCAGAACGGCGTGACGGTGGAAGTCTATTGCGATACGACGATTCATCTGACCAACGCGGCGAACACCCGATCGATCGATGTCACGGGCGTCAAGGTGGCAAGGGAAGGCACCACGGGCTCTTACGCCTCGGCTGGCAGCGCCTGTAAAGGCTCCGGCGGCGCGGTCGCGGCGACGCTGGTCTATGCGGCCGGCACGACGGATCAGTTCTTTTTCGGAGGACGGCTGGATGGCGGAACGGCCTCCGGCCTCACCGGAGAAGCCTACAGTTCCGCCAACCCCGGCGGGACGAGCATGACGGTGGTTGTCCTGAGCCAATAAAGGCCAGGAGCTTCTTCGAAAGTCCTTGGAAAATCACGGAAAGTTTGTTTTACTGTAATCGTCATCGGGAAGATTTCATGACGAATCGGGTTTTATCATATTTCCATGAACGGCATTGACGCAAAAACATCTCCTCTCCCCGATCCGTCGGACGAGAGGTATTTCGGGATCGTCCAGAGGGCGCTCGGGTTTCTGAACCGTATGGTGGACGGCAACGGGCTGAAGTCCGGTCAGATCAGCATCAGGAAGCAGGAGACGAAAGTACACCGCATCGAGGGGGGATTAACCGTCGAGCTGGCCCCAAAAATTGCCCAAAGCCAGAAAAAAGGCAACGTGCCTTATGGGCAGGTTCTGGGATCAAAACAGGATGTTCTTGCCCTTGTCGAGGGATTGCAGCCTGAATTTCTGAAGTCCGGCCCTCTCCATCGGAAGGTTCTCGCTCATCTGAAACAATCGCCGGGTCAGGGATGGGGCATGGAGCCCATCAAAATACCAGTTCCGGAAACGCAGAAGGAGTTCTCCGTCGTCGATAAATGCCTGAAATGCGAAGGGCGGGCGCGAATCAATTGCATCACCTGCAACGCCACCGGCATGGTCCCCTGCCAGACCTGCTATGCCCAGGGCATGATCCCCTGCCAGAACTGCCACGGCGCCGGGCATGCACCGCAGAACGACGGGTCGCAGGGTTCCTGCCTGAAGTGCAACGGGCTGGGGCGGGTGCTGTGCCATGTCTGCCGGAACGCCCGAAACCTCCCCTGTGCGATATGCGGCGGCAAGGGATTTATCGGCTGCTCCGAGTGCGGCCAAAGCGGGTACTGGACGCACATGTATTCCGTTATTTACGAAGCCGATATTCATTTCGCCGTGACCGGGGCGACGCTCACACCGCCCGTGCGGGAGGCTGTGGACAAGCTGGGAATTGCCAGTCTTGGTACTGATGGACATGCCGTGATTTTCTGCCAGCCTGTGATATCTGAGGAGAAAAGAACCCTCTTTCCCATGACCGCCCTTCTGCCGGTTGCCGATGCGGAATTTTCCGTCGGGGGAAAAGCCTGTCCTGCCGTCATAGCCGGCCTCGATGCCCGCGTGATCAAGATAGAGCCTTTCATGGATGCCCTGATAAAGCCCGGGATCAATGCGCTGCTCGCGCTGACTAAAAACGCGAAAGAGCCGGGGAAGCTGGTTGACGCGGCCTGCAAATACAGAATCCTGCGGCAGACACTGTCGGATCTGACAAGGCAGCCGAAGCGCGCCGTGATTCAGAAAATCGGCAGGGAATACCCGGAGGCGCTCTCTGAAAAGTATGCCCATGCTTCCGTCAAATATGCAGACATGGCTCTTTTGACCCTCGGAAAAAGCATGCGTATCAGGGGACTTGTCCTCGGGACGGTTTTGTCTTACGGGCTGTCGCTCCTGTATTACGTCGGACCCGTCAAAGCCCTGGTCATACAGGTGCTTATCCAGAAAAATTTACTGCAATACGGCGCTCTGGTCGATGTTCCTGTCTGGATTCTGGGATATGCCGCGACGATTTACATGATCAAAATCATGACAGCTCATACCCTGCGCAGATTCTTGCCTGACATGGACAAGGGGAAGACCGTCAAACTCCCCGCTGCAGGAATGGAGGGGATTTACGCTCTCGGCACGACCCTGCTGGCTCTCTTCGCGGCCAACGTTGGGCTTATGACGGTTTTGTTCAAAAAATTCGGGCTGTAGTTTCCCAGCAGACCTCCGTTCCGGAACGGCTCGATACCGGACTGGATCGGCCTACTTGATGAAGAAATCCAGCTCGTTGGCTATATTTTGAGAGATCTTTTGAGCCGCGAGACAAAGTCTTTCGGCCTGATCATATCCTCTATCTCCTTAACGCAATCCGACGCGACGACAGCCACCCATTTGCCCAGGCGTTCTGCGGTATTATCGAGATGGACGTATTCTATATCCTTCCCAAACTTGGCGGGAATTTCGGCCAGCACCACTTTGGCCCAGCGGTCGTCCCTGTATTCTTTGAGCACATAGAATTTAGGGCTTGGGACAAAATAACAGCGTCAGTTTAACATTAAACATAAGGCAGAAATTCCTTATCCTACGTTTCTACCCTGCGGTGGATTCTTTATATTCCGATTCTGTTATTTTGTCCCAAGCCCTTAATCGTTTCGGAGCCGCATTTGACGCCTCCCAAAAAGTCCGCCGCCGCGATCTTCACCTCTTCAAACTTCTCCCCATCCTTCCTGTTCCCGGAAAGACTGAACAGCTTGTCAAGCACCGGCTTGAGTTTCTTGTTGAAAGACTCTCTCGTGTCCGGATACGGATCTTTTTCAACTATCTTGGAAAACTCCGGAGAAATCTCGTCTTTCATAACCCACCTGTCTTCATGCTACGGCTTCACAAAACGCTGCTCAGGCACCCCCCTTTCCTGACCGGAAGCAACTCTTTCTGGAGGACAATGTGTGAAGGATAATCGATACGTGTCATTAGGTCAAATAAAAAAATTCTCTTGCAATTACGCATGCCTGTCCGGCGTGCACCAAAAAAAGGGGACTTATATATTTAACTAGCCAAATACCTCTTGACTAGCCGTTTATTTCTGGCTAATATGAAGATAGAAAGTCAAGAGGATCACATGGACAAGCCAGAAACTATCAGTTTATATGAGTTTTTCAAGCAAATTCCAGATGAAGAATCGGCTCGGAAATACTTTGAAAGCAAGCGTTGGAAAGATGGCGCACACTGCCCCCATTGCGGCAGTTTCGCGGCCTCTGAGTGCAAAGATCATAAACCAATGCCTTACCGTTGCCGTGATTGCCGGAAGCACTTTAGCGTTCGTACAGGGACGGTTCTGGAAGAGTCCCGACTTCCCCTGCAAAAATGGCTCATGGCAATCTACATGCTCACCATAGCGCGAAAGGGCATCCCCTCGACTCAAATAGCGCGAGAACTTGGCATTACGCAAAAAACAGCTTGGTTTCTGGCACAGCGAATCCGTGAAACATGGATGAACAGGAATGGCGGCACCGGCGGCGACATGGGGCCGACAGTTGAAATTGATGAAACCTTTATCGGTGGAAAAGAGAAAAACAAACACGCACACAAAAAACTCCATGCAGGACGGGGGGCAGTCGGAAAAACCGCCGTCATGGGAATCATGGAGCGCGGCGGTATTGTTCGAGCCTTCCCGATCAATGGGACAGAGAGCGCAGATTTACAGGGCGCAATCGCTGAGAACGTCAAGGTAGGTTCGACTGTCTATACAGACTGCCACCGTTCCTATGTCGGCATGGTCGGCTATCAACATCAATCTGTGAAGCACAGCGTTGGCGAATACGTCAGAGAGCAAGCCCATACAAACGGAATCGAAAGCTTCTGGGCGCTTCTGAAACGCGGTTACTATGGCATCTATCACCACATGAGCGAAAAACACCTTCACCGCTACGTCAACGAGTTTTCTTTCCGGCATAATACGGCACAAGTCGGAACGATGGATTTCATTGGAATGACCATCGAGAAAATGGTCAACTGCCGTATCACCTATAAGGAGTTAATCCATGCCTAAGAATAAGGACATAATTGAGCCTATTGATGCTGATTTTGATGATGTTTCTAAGGCTATGGTTTCAGTCCCACAAAAAACTCAGGAAATAATCATTAAAAAGTCAGAGCCCTTTGCGAAATGGCCCGGACAGATAGATTTGGGCGGCAGTATGCTTGATTGTTATGTTCTTAATACAGAACAGAGAGTTATAGCTCTTCGTTCTGCTATCAAATCTATCGCGGAAACTGACTCTGGCGACCTGGGCAGCTATATAGGTGTAGAGACATTAAAACCTTTTATAAACAGCGACTTAATCCTGGGCGGACTTGTCGAATTTTCAATACCCGGAACACAGCTTAAAGGTCTTGGTTTAACAACTGAGCAGTTTGAATCGATTTGCCGAGGATATGTTCAGGCTCTTTATAAAGGGGCTCCCCTCACAGATAGGCAAAGAGAAATCGCCATTAAATGCGCCGTAATAACCGCCGGACTCACTAGAACAGGACTTGATGCCCTAATTGATGAAGCTACTGGGTATCAATACGCCCGCGCTGAGGACGCTCTACAAGTTAAATTGAGAATTTTTATTGCTGAAGAATTGAGAGAATGGGAAAAAACATTTCCAGACCAATTGTGGGAAGAATTTGGTCGCCTCACAAATTGGAAAGGCGCACTGCATAGCAGACCAAAATGGTGGGGTAAATTAGTAACAGAACTTATCTATGATACTCTTGATCCAGATGTAGCGGAATATCTAAAAACACACAAACCGCCGCCGGGTGTTAAGTGGTTTCAAAATTTGACTGAAACTCCCGGAGTAAGGCAACTTGTTTCGCGCTGTTATGAAGTTATAGGCATGGCAAAGACGTGTAAGGATATAAGGGAATTGAGACAGAAAGTGGCAGAGCACTACGGCAAGAAATCGGTACAATTCACCATGTACTTCTAATCAGGTATCTTTAGTTCTATTTTTAAAATATCCCGCAGGGCGATTGCTCCAGCAAATAGGATATGAGAAATAGGCTCACCCCTGTTATAAGAAAACTTCTTAAGAAGATCAAAAGAAGGTAGCTGTTGCCGCCCACGGCGCTGATTTTGTTACTGGTGGAAGGCACCGTCGTGGTCGTGGTGCCGCCGCTCACCTTCGTCAGGCGGTTGCTCGTCGCGTCGTAGGTGTAGCTGATGGAAGAGCCGGGGTTTTCGGCGTTGACGCGGTCGAGCGCGTCGTAGCCGTAGGTGGTCGCGCCCGCCTGCGTGACGTTGCCGTTGGCGTCGGCTGTGTTCGACGAGCGCACAAGCCTGAACCGGAAATTGTCATTCGCCGGGGTCAGCGCGGTGGAGGAGGCAAGTTTGCGGGCGAGAGAGGGCATGGCTTCAGATTTTAACATGCGTGGCTCGCTTTCAATTTACTCCGACCCCTTTGGTCTTTCCTTTGGTCCTTTAAGCCATTTAACGTCACTTAAAGCACGATCCGTAAGATCAAGCAAAATGGTCCCTCTTTTAGGATCGGCGGCAGCTTGACCAAGTTTCTCAATCTCAGAGACAAGCTGCTTTCCCGAAAGGGTAGTCGTATCGCTTCTTGATCTGTGCGCATCTAACCAGCCACGCTCAATCCAGACGGATAAAAGTTCACGGCCAAGTTCAATAATTTCATTTTCTGATGAATTAGTATAATGATGACGAATAAAGGCATAGAACTCCCACAACTCGTGAGAATCTTGAGCTAAGTCTCCAAGGAAATCTTCTTCAATCTTTGATAAGTTCATATATTTCTCTCAACTTCTATTTGGGAAGGGTGGGATTTCCAGACAATGGAATTGGATCAGATACTGTTCCACCCGTCGAAATTCTTGCATAAGGCCCTTGCTTTACTAGAGTAGGATCATTGGAATTTCCTGGTTGGACTCTTACCTGTTCCCCCCGAACGTTCGGATTGGGATAACGTGTCCCGCCAGTTCTACTCGGTTCTTTTCCCCATCCTAGATCTTTTATCATTTGCTCAATCTCCTCAGGTGTTTTCCCTACAAGATTTTCTGGTGCTGGACATTGTCCACTCACCGGCGGTTTCGGCGTAGCAGCTGGAAGCCCCCCGGCTCCCGCTCCGGCTTCCTCGCCAGATAATGCGCTTCTAAGCGCACTTCTGATTATAGAAACACCTATCCGTGCTATTGATGGAGCGCCCACAATAGTAGCAACGATTGTTTCCAGAGGATAGACAGGCTCAATACAATCTTGATCGTGAGGCGGGCATGATTTCAGCCCAAGCAGGTCAAGCCGATTCACCGGATTCTGTCCGACATAGCCGAAGATATTAAGCCCGCCGTCAATGCCAATGGGATCGCTGGAGATATACCTCCCGATGGCGGGGTTGTAATAGCGGTTCCAGTTGTAGAACAGGCCGGACTCGGAGTCGTAGTACTGGCCGGGCATGCGGAGGTTGACGGTGGCACTGCCGGTGGGGGTGCTGGCGCCGAAGGCGTCGTTGGCCCAGGCCCAGACCTGCGTGCCGGCCGCGTTTGTGCCGAAGCGCGGTGTGCCGAGGTGGTCGTGGTGGAGATAGGTCAGGACTTCGGGGCTGCCGGCGTTGATCTGCGCCAATGGTTCGCCATTTAGATACACATACTCGCGGATAAAGTTGCCAGAGGTGTCGTACTCGCCGTAGAGCAGCCCGCCCGCGCCGTAGATATAATGAATGGTATTGCCGCCCGCCACTTTTTTCGTGCGCTGATTATAGGCGTTGTAGGTGTAGACCCCGCCCGTGGTGTTGACCGTGGCGAGGTTGCCCGCCGCGCTCCACGCGTAGGTGTTCACGCCGTCGCCGGTGATGTCGCCCGCAGCGTCATATGTGTACGAGTTGCCGCCAACAGCAGAGATTTTGTTGCTGGTGGAGGGAACGGTGGTGGTCGTGGTGCCGCCGCTCACCTTCGTCAGCCGGTTGCTCGTCGCGTCATAGGTATAGCTGGCGGAAGAGCCGGGGTTTTCGGCGTTGACGCGGTCGAGCGCGTCGTAGCCGTAGGTGGTCGCGCCCGCCTGCGTGACGTTGCCGTTGGCGTCGGCTGTGTTCGACGAGTGCATAAGCCTGAACCGGAAATTGTCATTCGCCGGGGTCAGCGCAGTCGAAGAGGCAAGCTTGCGGGCGAGAGAGGGAATGGCTTCGGATTTTAACATGCGTGCGTGGCTTGTTTTCAATTTACTCCGCCCCCTTTGATTGTTCAAAACGGTGCCGGATTCAAATGGCGGGCACGAAGAGCATCTTGAAAATCAAATTTACTTAAGCCTTCGATAAGTTGACCATTACGCGTGTCTAAAATGAAATAACCGTATTGTTTAGACAGTTGTGGATCTATGTTGGCATCATCTCGCTCCCCCATGATGTAGGTCTCTATAACCCTGTACCATTTTACATTTGGATCAACAACCATTCTATTGTCACGATCCGATATAGCGTGGTTTGAGCCATCAAGCTGAACGTATTTATATCCTGCAACCAAATCCACTTCGCCCTTTCCACAGCCAAGCAACAACGCGAACAGAAACATGGTCATTACTTTTTTCATCGGGGCACCCGAGGATAAGGTATCGTCACATCCCAATCGTGGTTGATACGATACTTCGTTCCCATCATTTCATAGCCTACGCCAAGCGGGTTTGCGAACCAGTCGCGTATATAAAAATTGAAAGAACAACCTTTAGCACTACATGTAGCCCTCATGAAAAGAGTGCTGTGTCCGATTGAAAAAAGGTCTGGTTCGTTTGTTACATCGGAAAAAACTTTTTGCGTTACGCCGCATCGTGTCGAAGTATTTTCCATTTCCTTATTGATAAATCGCTCTGTCAATGCCTTTACCGATGAAGAAGTCTCGAACTCTTGTGCAAGATCAACTTCTGGATCACTGAGATTTATACCTACGCCATTGCCAAAATAGTAATGGAACACAAAATCTGCTGTTGTCCATTTTAGGCCCAGCGGATCAATATAGTTGATTGGATTCCCTCCGACATAGCCGAAGATATTCAACCCGCCCCACACCCCAATCGGGTCGCTGCTGATGTAGCGTCCTATCGCCGGGTTGTAGTAGCGGTTCCAGTTGTAGAAGAGGCCGGATTCGGAGTCGTAGTATTGGCCGGGCATGCGGAGGTTGACGGTCACGCTGCCGCTCGGGGTGCTGGTGCCGAAGGCATCGTTGGCCCAGGCCCAGACCTGCGTGCCGGCGGCGTTGGTGCCGAAGCGCGGGGTTCCGAGGTGGTCGGGGTGGAGGTACGTCAGGACTTCGGGGCTGCCTGCGTTGATCTGCGCCAATGGTTCGCCATTCAAATAAACGTACTCGCGGATAAAGTTGCCGGAGGTGTCATACTCGCCGTAGAGCAGCCCGCCCGCGCCGTAGATATAATGAGTGGTATTGCCGCCCGCCACTTTTTTCGTGCGCTGATTATAGGCGTTGTAGGTGTAGACCCCGCCCGTGGTGTTAACCGTGGCGAGGTTGCCTGCCGCATTCCATGTGTAGGTATTCACCCCGTCGCCGGTGATGTTCCCGGCAGCATCGTAGGTGTAGCTGTTCCCGCCCACGGCGCTGATCTTGTTGCTGGTGCTTGGCACAGTCGTGGTCGTGGTGCCGCCGCTCACCTTCGTCAGGCGGTTGCTCGTGGCATCGTAGGTGTAGCTGATGGAAGAGCCGGGGTTTTCGGCGTTGACGCGGTCGAGCGCGTCGTAGCCGTAAGTCGTCGCGCCCGCCTGCGTGACGTTGCCGCTGGCGTCGGTGGGATTCCTGACAAGCCTGAACCGAAAATTGTCATTTGCCGGGGTCAGTGCAGTCGAGAAAGCAAGCTTGTGAGCGAGAGAAAGCATGGTTCAGGTTATCCTGAATGAGAAAATAGTGCAATGCAGCTTTCACGGACGGGAATTAAGTATTGTGTCCCCGGAATTCGAACTCCGGAATCTGCCACGTATTAATACGGGTATGCATCGTGACCGATTGGGAAGGTAGTTCCATTATGTTGATTGTAAGAATCGTAGCGATTTATAGCAATCCATGAAAGGATGATAAATGCCCATACATAGAGTGGAAGCCAATTCCGGTCTCGACGAGCACCCTTGGTTATGCGTGTGAGCCAGACTAAATTTGCCACTGAACACGCGATTAACACTAGACCCGGGCCGAGAGCCCATAGGAGTGGGTCACCAGCAGCGCCAGTTAATGCTGGGAACTTTTCAGCGCCAAGCGGAGCCCACACCCATGATGCAGAGTACAGATATAGAGCCATGCATATTAGATTTATCCATATCCAGAATCTGAACTGAGACTTGGGTTTATTCATTGCCATCCCGCGTGATTAACTCATTGGCCTTGAGCACTACATTTGCAGGCATCCGAATTGTTTGTCACATCGCTATATCCATTCTCCCACCACCGTGATTGTTTTGGATCAAGGCGATTTGAAGACCATAAGTAGGAATATCCCCCCGCAATAGCGTAAAGGTCTCCCGTGCCAAAACTGCCTCCACCTAGATACACACCAACGGCATAGTTTGATGCGTCCCTATACTCAGGATGATACACTCCTCCAATCCGTTGGAAATCAAACGTCCCGCCATGGTGGAGATTGCGGTATGCCATGGGTAGAGCGAGAGGAGAGAAAGCGTTGTTCGCCTGACCTGCGGCTTTGACCTTGCACCAATCCGTACCGCTAGGGGCGAGAAACTTTCTTCCGTGCGATGTATAGACTTGCGCATCCGGATAGTCAGGTACTTGGGACTCCCAAATATCACCACGCTGTAATGGCCCCATGGTATCATCCGGAAACACTTCAAGGCCCATCGGATCAATCCCCATCACCGGATTCTGTCCGACATAGCCGAAGGTATTTAATCCTCCCCACACCCCAATCGGATCGCTGCTGATATACCTTCCGATAGCCGGGTTGTAGTAGCGGTTCCAGTTGTAGAAGAGGCCGGATTCGGAGTCGTAGTATTGGCCCGGCAGGCGGAGGTTGACGGTGGCGGAGCCGCTCGGCGCGCTCGTGCCGAAGGCGTCGTTGGTCCATGACCAGACTTGGGTGCCAGCCGCGTTGGTGCCGAAGCGCGGGGTGCCGAGGTGGTCGGGGTGGAGATAGGTCAGGACTTCGGGGCTGCCCGCGTTGATTTGCGCGAGGGGTTCGCCATTCAGATAAACGTACTCGCGGATAAAGTTGCCGGAGGTGTCGTACTCGCCATAGAGCAGCCCGCCCTCACCGTAGACGTAGTGCGTGGTGGTTCCGCCCGCGACTTTTTTCGTGCGTTGGCTATAGGCGTTGTAGGTGTAGACCCCGCCCGTGGTGTTGACGGTGGCGAGGTTGCCCGCCGCGCTCCATGTATAAGTGTTCACGCCGTCGGCGGTGATATTCCCTGCGGCGTCGTAGGTGTAGCTGTTGCCGCCCACGGCGCTGATCTTGTTGCTGGTCGAGGGCACCGTGGTGGTCGTGGTGCCGCCGCTCACCTTCGTCAGGCGGTTGCTCGTCGCGTCGTAGGTGTAGCTGATGGAAGAGCCGGGGTTTTCGGCGTTGACGCGGTCGAGCGCGTCGTAGCCGTAGGTGGTCGCGCCCGCCTGCGTGATGTTGCCGTTGGCGTCGGCGGTGTAGGTATGGTTGTAGATGCCGCCGGAGACCGTGCGGTTGGTCAGGGTGTAATCGGTGTCGTAGGTCGCGGAGAACGTCAGGGAGTTGCCGTAGGTCAGCGCGTTCAGCGGGCCGAACGGAAGATAGGTGACGCTGGATGCCAGCGTCGTGCTGCTCCCGTTCACGGTCGCGCTGACGCCGCTCACCTGCCCGTTGCCGTTGCGGGTGTACGTCGCCACGCGGCCCGAGGGCAGCGTCGTCGTCAGGATATTGCCCGCGAGGTCGTAGGTGTAGGACGTGGTGAAGTTCAAACCACCGCGCGTGTCGGTCTGCTGCGTCACGCGGCCAAGAACGTCATATTGATAGGCTGTGGTTCCCGCCGCGTCCGCCACGCTGCACAGATGGCCCCTGTACGGCGTGCCGCAGCCGGTGCTTGAATCGTAGGTCAGCGAGGCGTTCAGGGAAGTGTCGGAGGGATAGGCGGCCGTAGCCAAGCGGTTGATTGCGTCGTAAGTGTAGTTGGTGACGACGGAACGCGCATCCGTGCGTTGCGTGATGTTCCCGGCCTTGTCCACCGTATAGGAGAGCGTGCCGCGGTCGGGGCTGGTTTCGCCCGTCACGTCGCCGAAGGCGTTGTAGGTGTAGCTGGTGGTGTGGCTCCGCTGGTCCTGCACGGAGGTGACGTCATCCAGCCCGTTATAGCCGAGCGTCGTCACGCCGCTCAGCGCGTTGGTTTGGGTGGAAAGGCGCTGCAGAGAGTCATAGGCGTAGCCGGTCGCGTTGGTTTTGGGGTCGGTATAGGTGGTGAGGCCGGAGTTCTTGTCGTAGGCGTAGGACGCCGTCTGGCTGGCCGCGCCGACGCTGGTGAGGAGGCGCGACAGCTCGTCGAAGGACCGGGTGTGGGTATAGGTGACCGACGGCGTGGCGTTTTTATATTGCACCTGCGTCGCGTTGCCCGCGTTGTCCAGCGTGTAGTTGACGGTATTGCCAAGCGCGTCCCCGATGCCGGTGAGCCGCCGCGCGTTGTCG
>JAZDGQ010000034.1:0-29481 GCA_043806835.1 Pseudomonadota bacterium
TTTTTTCATAGACTTGAGGGCGAAGTTTCTGAAGATTTTCTCGCGGATTTCATCCCGGATGTTTTCCTTCGGATTGAGTTCCGGGCTGTAGGGCGGCAGGAACAGGAGTTCGATATTGTCGGGAACTTTGAGCCCCCTGGACCGGTGGTTGGGCGCACCGCCGGTCACCATGAGGATGTATTCGTTTTTGAATCGTTGCGACACGGCATCGAGGAATGTTTGCATGCAGAACGTGTCCATATCAGGCAGGATGAGATATGCTGGCCATGGAACATGCAACCTCTTTCAGGGGGGCGCAAATCCCATACCGGAAAATCTGTCCACAAAGCTGTTTTAATTGTCCTGCGGAATGAAAGGCTCCCCGTTTTTCCACTTTTCTAAGAACTTCCAGCAATTCAGGAGCATCAATTTCTGTAATCGGACGAGCCCCTATATAGGGAAATATGTTGGCCTCCAGTCGCCTTAAAACGGTCAGTCCGTGCTTCACGGGCCTCTATATAAGCAAGCTGGAAGCGGGTCAGAAAAACCCTACGGTTTCGACTATGCAGCAATTGGCCACCTCTTTAGGCGTCGAGCTAAAGGCTCTGTTTGATTCGGCCAAATAGCCAATATTTTTTGGGATTTTTTTTGACCTGTTTCTAGGAAAAGCGGCTCTTGGCGGTATTTGAAGAGTGTTTCTAATACGGCCCCCACCCCGCTACTATCCCCCCCTGTGCCTTTATAGGACAAGTAAAATGCTGAAATAAGCCAAAAATTATTCCTCGCGTGGCGACATGGTGGCGACACGAGCAGAAATGAAGATTCCAGTCCGGAATCATCATTTCATAAACCATTGGTTTTTAAAGAGAAATTGGAGCGGGCGAAGAGATTCGAACTCTCGACATCAAGCTTGGCACGGTTGCACTCGCCCACGGTGCTCCGCCCGCATTTCAGAGGAAAACCGGAGAGACAAACCAGCCTTCTCCGGCTGCCTCAGCCCCCGCCCCTCACGAAACCAGCACGAAACAGAAAACACCCTGCCTTCGCGCATGCAGCAGGGATATTGGATTCCTCTCTCTTTGTCAAGTTCGCTTCTGCACTATACCCTATACAAAATCCGGTATGCATAAGGTACTATGGTTTTCTGAGGATTCGGTTTTATTTTTATTCTGGAGAAAGCCATGAAAAATCATACTCCGCTGGTAGCTTTGGCCTTGCTTTTAAGCGCTCCGTCTTTCGCGCATGCACAGGCAAGCGCTGACAGCCAGTCAAACTCGTTCTTTTCTTCCGTCTTTCCTTCAAGAACAAGGGCGGCTCCTTCTGTGGCAACCCCGTCCGTAAAGCCCCCTGCGGCTCTTTCCACCACGCCATCTTCAAAACAATCTTCCCCGCCTGAAGTTTCCCAGGAGACGGCTCCATCCATTCCGGATGCGGAAAAAAAGGTGGAGGAACAACGGCAGGGCATGGAAGAAAAACTGCGGGCGATGCGCGAAAAGCTGTACAAGGATGCCGAGCCGGACCGGCAGGCGCTGGAAAAGAAACTGCACGAACAGCGGCGGGACACAGAAGAAAAACTGCGGGCGATGCGCGAAAAGCTGTACAAGGATGCTGAGACCGGTCAATAGCCCCGAAAGGCAGGAACGCGAGTTCTGATACCAATCCTTGATAGATATGAACAGGGATTGGTATGAGGAATGTCTGCGGAAGCGGACTGATGCTGGGTTAGCTTTTTTTCATTTCCCCGACGATTTCTTCCACCAGCCTTGCCGCAACGTCCTGCTTGCTCATCCTCGGCCAGGAGGTTTCCTTTTGGGCGCGCAGGAGGCGGACGGTGTTGAAATTCCCGCCGAACGCGCCCGTTTCAGGGCTGACGTCGTTGGCGAGAATCCAGTCGCATTTTTTTTCCTGAAGTTTTTTCCGGGCGGCTTCCTTTAAATTTTTGGTTTCCGCCGCGAATCCGATCACCAGTTTCGGGCGGCGTTTTCCGGGGAGCGTCGCGACGGTTTTTAGAATGTCCCTGTTCTCGACCAGCGTGATTTGTGGCTTTCCCCCGGTCTTTTTGATTTTATCCCTGGCCGCCGTTTCTGGACGCCAGTCGGCGACGGCGGCGGCGCAGACGACGATATCGGCGGGCAGCGCGGCCATCGTCGCGGCCAGCGCGGCCATCGTCGCGGCCAGCATTTCCTCCGCCGACACCACGCGCACGACGCGCACGCCGGCGGGCGGAATCTCATGGGACGGCCCGGTGACGAGGATCGTTTCCGCCCCGGCCCCCGCCAGCGCCCCGGCAATCGCATATCCCTGCTTGCCGGACGAAAAATTTCCGATAAAACGCACGGGATCGAGCGCCTCATAGGTGGGGCCGGCGGTGACGACGGCGCGCCTGCCGCTCAACGACTTCTGAAACCTGAATTTGGCCTCGAGGGCGTCGAGGATGTCCGCAACGTCCATCATGCGCCCGATGCCCGCTTCCCCGCAGGCCACGTCCCCGCGAACGGGCATCAGGACGCCGATGCCGCGCTGCCGGAGGATATTGACATTGGCCTGCGTGGCCGGATTGAGCCACATCGCCGGATTCATGGCGGGCGCGACGACCACCGGCTTGTCCGCCGCAACCAGAACGGTGGAGGCGAGGTCGTCGCAGATGCCGTGAGCGAGCTTGGCGATGATGTTGGCGCTGGCCGGGGCGACGAGGATCAGATCGGCCTCCCTGGAGAGGCGGATATGCCCCATCCCCGTTTCGTCCTTCAGCGACCACATGTCCGTATGGACTTCATGCCGGGACAAACTGGCCATCAGCAGGGGCGTGACGAACTGCTGCGCGGATTTCGTCATCACGCACCGGACATCCGCGCCTTTCTCTTGCGCGCGGCGGACGATATCCGCGCATTTATACGCGGCGATGCTGCCGGTAACGATCAGGAGGATATTTTTGCCTTTCAAAGGGGATGTCATCGGGATTGTTCCTTCTTCATCAAAAGAGTTTTCGCCTCGTCGCTGCCTTTGGCAACCGCTTTCTTCAGGTATTCTTTGCCCCTCAAAGGGTCGGCCGCGACGCCCAACCCTTCCAGATGCATCCGGCCAAGGCGGGCAAGGGCGTGCGGATCGTCCTTGGCGGCGGCGCGTTCATAGAATCTCATGGCCTGTGGATAATTCTTCATGCCCACGACCGGGGGAAGATTCTTCAGGGTGTTTTCCCATCCTTCAAAAAAAATATCCCCCGCCTTGTTGAGCCAGAATGGGGAGGCTTCAGGCCTGTTCGCCACTTTCAGCGTCCAGACAAGGTATTGCAGGGGGTCTTTCGGGACGCCGTCCCCCGCGGCGTACATTTCGCTCAAGGTCATCTGTGCGGACAGCAGGTCGAGATCGGCGGCTTTTTTCATCCAGGCCAGCGCCTGCGCGGGATCTTTGGGAGCACCCTCGCCCTTTTTGAGCATGCGGGCAAGATCAAACATGGCGACGCGGTGTCCCCCTTCCGCTGCCTGCGTCAGCCAGAAAACGGCTTTGGCAGGATCGGGCGGATTTTTATAATTACGATAGAAATTGCCAAGCCGGAACCGCGCGTCGCCCGCGTTTTTCTCCGCCGCTTTCAAAAACCATTTTTCGGCCTCGGCGTAATCGGCGGTCAGACCCTTGAAGTGACTCTCCGCGTAAAGAAATCCCAACCGGAGCTGAGAGAGGCCGTCATCCTGCGACGATGCGGACAGATACCATTTTTTCGCCTCTGGATAGTCGGGAGCGACGCCGTCGCCGGTGAAATATATTTCACCCATCTGATATTGCGCCGGGGCGTAACCCCGTTCTGCGGCTTTGAGATACCCTTCACGCGCCTTTTTTTTGTCTGCGGGGAAGCCGCAATGCCCTTTGTCATAGGCGCGGGCAAGATAATATTCGTCCGGCAACGACCCGCTTGAAGCCGCCGCGATGTCCGGACAGATAATCTGTCCGGCGAGCCGGAAATTTTCCTCAGCTCCTGCCGAAAAAGAAAAAATGACCCCCGCGACGACCGTCCCGATCCGGAGAAGGGGGGTGATTCGTTTTGCCGCGAAAAAATTCTTTCCGGATTTTCGGGAGGAATATTTTTTATTTTTTTCAAGGAAAGGAGGAAAAACATTTTCGCCGGAGGAAACCCTCATGCCGGGGGTCCCGCTCTTCGGCAGAGCTGAAATTTCAACGCGCGTTCCCATCGTTCTTTCAAAAAAGATTTCAAATTCATTTTATGCGTCAGGAGCATAAAGTAAAGCAAATACACATGTTATTTGAATTGCTGATGTCCGGAGAACAACCCCCAAAAAAAGAAGGACACCCGTCTGGGCGTCCTTCCGTTCATCAGAAAGGATGACTAAAAGGCCTATTTCTTTTTGGCCTTTTTAACTTTTTTCTTGGCAGCAGGAGCTTTTGCTTTTGCCTTTACTTTCTTTTTAGCAGCCATAATTTCACTTCCCTATTTCAGAGGTTGACCAAACTAGGAAAGGAATGATTACTCACCGCCTCCCCTAATCATAATCGAATCATAGATCGGGATTCATCGCATGTCAAACTTATTAACGAAAAAGGCCCCAGGATTCCCTGAGACCTTTTTCGTTCCTGTTTCCGCGCATCAGAAGATGCGGAGAAAATATTCCGCAAGAATTATTCTTTGGCGGGAGATTCCGGAGCGACCGGGATTTCCGGAGCGACGGGTGGCATCACTTCCTTGTCCATCGCTTCTTCTTTTGCGATGTCCTCTTCCGAGTATTTTTTGTCCGTCATGCATTTCCTGAAGGCAGCCTCTTTCACTTCATCGGAGGGCGCGGCGCCTTCCGTCGTCGATGCGGAAGCAAGCACATGACATTCCGCACTGTCTCTTGTATAGGCTTCATCAAAGGAGACGGCGGGAGCCACGACCATTTCTTCAGCCGCCGGCGATACGGCGACGTCGTCTTTTTGCACCTGCGCCTGTGCAAGATAGGAAATGCTTGTGAAAGCAATCGCGCCCAGAAGGAAAGCGAAAGTCAGGTATTTCTTCATGATATTCTCCAATGTTTAAGCTGTTGACCGATGATGTCCGTAGTTACAAAAACAGACCGCCTTCCGTCCCGTATGCGGCGTGGAGGCGTGTCCTTCCGAGCTACTTGTGAAGTCTCGCTCCGGATCCCGGAAAAAGCAAGAAGCAATATATTTTATGAGGCGCGCCTGAGGATCTGAATTCAGGGCGCGGCTTTTTTATTCCATAAATGCGAGACGATGCCGATGATGACATTGGCGAGCGCCAGCGCCAGCAGGATGCCAGAAAAACCGTAATATTTCCCGGCAAACCAGGCCATCGGGACATAAAGGGCGAAAGCGCGCAGCAGGATCAGGGACATGGCGGGCAACGGCTTGCCGATGCCGATCAGAACCGAATTGGAGATCACCAGAATGCCCAGCGCGCCGTAACTGACCGGAACGATGCGCAGATACTGCGCGACGTAAGAGACGACCAGAGGATGCCCGTCGAAAAAAAGCGGGATTCTTTCCGAGAAAATCCACAGGAACGCCGCGATCGTCAGGCTCCAGAGCAGGGAATATCTGACGGCAAGACGGCGGACCTCGCCGACGCGGCCATAGTTTCCGGCGCCGAAATTCTGTCCGGTGAAGATCATCACGCCCGCGCCCAGCGCGTAAAAAAGCATGATGGCGATGCTTTCGATTCTCATCGAGACGCCCAGCGCCGCCACGGCTTCCTTGCCCAGTCCCGCCGCCATCCAGGTAATCGTCGCCGCCGCCATCGGCGCGATCAGGTTGCTGACAATGGAGGGAAAGCCGACGTGAAGGATTCTTTTCCACGAGTCCACGGAGCCGGCGTGAAAAATCGCCGCCATCAGGAGTTTTTTTCTGAAAATAAGGAAGTGCAGCGATGCGGCGGACGTCAGGGCGTAGGCGACGACCTGGGTGAGCGCGGCTCCGTGAAAGCCCATCTTCGGAAAGCCCCACCAGCCGAAAATCAGGAAAGGGTCGAGGCAGACGTTTATGACGGCCGCCAGCGTCATGATCGCGGAAGGAACCCGCGTATCCCCGGTGGCGCGGATGCAGGCGTTTCCGACCATCATGACGGACATGAAAACCAGGCCGCAGTACCAGATGGCCATGTAATGGTGGATCAGCGGCAGGATTTCCTCCTTTGCCCCCATCAGCCGGAAAATGCGGTCGGTCAGAAAATATCCCGCGACGGCGGAGGCGAGGACGAGAAGGGTGGTCAGCACGAGACTGTCCGTGGCCAGACGCCTTACTTTGTCGAAATTCCCCTCGCCGAAGGCGCGGGACAGCACGGACGTGCTTCCCACCGACAGGCCGAAAATGACGCCCATGAAAAACGTCACGACCGGCATGGTAAAGCCGAGCGCCGCCAGTGCTGTGGTTCCGAGCCGCGAAATGTACAGGGCATCGACGATGCTGAAGGCGGACATGGCGAACATGCCCCACATCAGAGGAAGCGCCAGATGGCGCAAATGCGGCGCCACGTCCCCCTCGAGCAGATTATTCCGGTGCGTGTTCATCAGACCTGTTTCCCGACCATTTTCATACGGACCCCTCCGTCGGCGGCTTCATGGCATTTTTGAAGAGAAGATTTCAGAGAACCTCCAAAGAAAACCCCCCGGTTTGAGCCGGGGGGTCCCTTTAAAGGGAAGACAGCAAATCCACGGAAGGATCATGCCCGCTTCTTGATGTGCGTCACCTCATCGCTCTTCACATTGTTCTGAACGCGCTCTTCCAGCTGCCTGCGGTAGGCGGCGAAATCCTTGATCGGACGGGCGGCGATGCCGCTGTCCATCGCGGCTTTGGCGACGGCGGGGGGAATCTCCAGGAGCAGGCGCGAGTCGAAGGGTTTCGGAACCAGATATTCGGGCCCGAACTTGAGGGGGACGTCGCCATAGATGGCGACCAGCTCCGCGCTGGCCTTCGCCATGGTCAGGGCGGAAAGCGCCTTGACGGCGGCGAGTTTCATCTCCTCGTTGATGGCGACGGCTCCGCAGTCGAGCGCGCCCCGGAAGATGTACGGGAAGCAGAGCGCGTTGTTGACCTGGTTCGGATAATCCGACCTGCCGGTGCAGACGATGGCGTCCGGCTTCGCGGCGCGCGCTTCCTCCGGCATGATCTCCGGAGTCGGGTTGGCGAGCGCCAGGACGAGAGGCGCATCGGCCATGGATTTCACCATGGCGCGGTCGACGACGCCCGCCGCCGACAGGCCGAGGAGCACGTTGGCGCCCTTGATGGCTTCTTTCAGCGTGCGGTCTTTCGTGTCCTGCGCGAAAGCGTATTTCGCCTCGCCGACGCCTTCCTTGCGTCCCTTGTGGACGACGCCGCTGCGGTCGGTCAGCGTGATATTCTTTTTCGGCAGCCCCAGCGCGACCAGCAGGTTGACGCAGGCGATGGCTGAAGCGCCGGCGCCGGACGTGACGAGCTTGACGTCCTTCATTTTGCGCCCGGACAGTTTTATCCAGTTGCTGAAGGCCGTCCCGACGATGATGGCGGTGCCGTGCTGGTCGTCGTGGAACACGGGGATCTTCATGCGTTCCTTCAGGCGGCGTTCGAGCTCGAAGCATTCCGGAGCCTTGAAATCCTCGAGGTTGATGCCGCCGAAGCTGGGCTCCAGCGACGCGATGATGTCCACGAGTTTGTCGACGTTCTTCTCGTCGATCTCGAGGTCGATGCAGTCGACGCCGGAGAATTTCTTGAAGAGGACGGCCTTGCCTTCCATCACGGGCTTGGAGGCGAGGGGGCCTATGTCGCCAAGACCCAGCACCGCCGTGCCGTTGGAGATGACGGCGACGAGGTTGCCGCGGGACGTGTATTCGCTTACGCAGGCGGGATTGGCGACGATCTCCTCGCAGGCCGCCGCGACGCCGGGAGAATAGGCGAGCGCGAGATCGCGCTGCGTCGCCATGGGTTTTGTGGGCACGATGGATATTTTTCCGGGACCGTTCGGGTTCCGGTGATATTCGAGCGCGGCTTTATAGAGGGCATCTTTTTTCATGGGAACTCCATTCGGGTTATGTTTCAGAGTGGGAAGTATATTCCGGTTCCAGGCTTTTGGCTCCTGTTTTCTGGCAGAGTGGTGCGGTCGAAAAGACTCGAACTTTCACGGGTTGCCCCACAGCCACCTCAAGGCTGCGCGTCTACCAATTCCGCCACGACCGCATATCATAGATGGTCTCAGAGATAGAATATCGAATGCGCACTTTCAATAACAGATTGCCAGGAGGAAGGCAAGCCCGGATGTAGAAAAAATTGTTTATGTCAAGGGGTTTGAAATCCCGGAGGCGGGTGGTATGCTGTGGTTTCATGACAGTGCTGATTCAAAAAACATTCGGGATGCGCGATGCCGTCCGACGGGCCGACTGGCAGACCGAAAGAACGCCGGTGGACTATGACCGCGCTGTATCTTTTATGGAAGACAAGGTTCGGAAAATTCGCGAACTGGATGAGCCCGATTTCGTCTGGCTTCTCGAACATCCTCCCCTTTACACGGCGGGCACCAGTGCGAAGGCGGAGGATATGCTCGATCCGGCGTTTCCGGTTTATCAGACCGGGCGCGGAGGGCAGTATACTTACCACGGCCCCGGCCAGCGCATCGCCTATGTGATGATGAACCTGAAGCCGCGAGGGGGGGATGTGCGCCGGTATGTCCACGACCTTGAGGAATGGGTTATCACGGCGCTGAAGACTTTTGACGTGAAGGGGGAGCGCCGCCCCGGGCGCGTCGGCGTCTGGGTCGCAGCGAAAGGCTCGGAGGCGAAAATCGCCGCCGTCGGCGTGCGCGTGCGAAGGTGGGTGACGTATCACGGGGTCTCGATCAACCTTGATCCCGACCTGTCCCATTATGACGGGATTGTCCCCTGCGGCATCAAGGGATATGGTGTGACTTCGCTGAAGGCGCTGAGCGTCGGGGCTTCCATGCAGGAGCTGGATAAGGCCCTGTTTAAAAGCTGGGATTCCATTTTCGGGGAGAAAACATGAATATCATCGTGAAAACAACGTCCATGACGGCGACCACGGGCACGCTGGAAATCGGGGGGCAGTCCTCCGAGTGCACGCTGGGGCGCACCGGGGTTGCTTCGGCGCAGGACAAGAAAGAGGGCGACGGCAAGACGCCGTTCGGGGATTACCCGTTGCGGCAGGTGTTTTACAACGCTCCGCGCGTCGCGAAGCCGGAAACCGGCCTGCCGGTCGAAATCCTGACTCCGGAAACCGGCTGGTGCGACGATCCCAAGCATGCTGATTACAACAAGCAGATCAAGCTGCCGCATCCCGCTTCTCATGAGAGCATGATGCGGGAGGACCATCTCTACGACTATGTGGCGGTGATCGGCTACAACGACGATCCCATTGTGGCGGGGAAGGGCAGCGCGATTTTCATGCATCTGGCGCGGCCTGACTTCAGCCCCACCGCCGGATGCATCGGCCTCCGTCTGGAAGACCTGCGGGCGGTGCTGAAACTGTGCGACCGTTCCAGCCGGATCAAAATCCTGCCGCCTCAGCCTTGACCTGACAAAGACTCCAGCGGCCAGCGGGGATAGACCTGAAAGCCGGGGGGATCGGTCATTCCGAGAAGGAATCTTTCCATCCCCGCCCACGCGATCATCGCCGCATTGTCTGTGCAGAGGGAAAGGGGCGGTGCGACGAAGCGGATACCCTGTTCCGCGCTCAAGGTTTCGAGCGAACACCTCAGCATCCGGTTGGCCGCCACTCCGCCCGCCACGACGAGGGATGGATTTTTCTGTCGGGGGTGCAGGGACAGATATTGTTTTATCGCGTTTTTCGTGCGGTCGTTGAGGATTCTATCAACGCTGCACTGAAAGGAGTGGCAGATGCCCGCAGCATCCTGCGGATCGATTTTTTCCGGCAGCTTGTCCACGATACGCCTCACGGCGGTCTTCAGCCCGGAGAAGGAGAAATCGCAGCCCTCCCTGCCGACCATCGGCGTTGGCAGGGGAAATTTTTTGAGAGCGCGAACCGGATCGTCGCAATTTTTCGCCATCCTCTCCACGGCAGGGCCGCCCGGATAGCCGAGCCCGAGGAGCCTGGCCGTCTTGTCGAAAGCTTCCCCGGCGGCGTCGTCCAGCGTGGCGCCGAGGCGTTTATATTTTCCCACCCCCACGGCGATCAGAAGCTGGCAATGGCCGCCGGAAACAAGCAGCAGCAGATAGGGGAAAGGCGCGTCTTCCGTCAGGCGCACGGTCAGGGCGTGCCCCTCAAGATGGTTGACGGCGATCAGGGGGAGGCCGTGAACAACGGCAATCGCCTTCGCCGTCATGACGCCGACAAGCACTCCGCCGATCAGCCCGGGCCCGGCGGTGACGGCGACGGCGTCCAGATCCGGGAAGCTCAGTTGCGCTTTTTGCAGGGCTTCTTTGACCAGCGCATCGATATGATTCAGGTGCGCCCGCGCGGCCACTTCCGGAACCACGCCGCCGAAGGCGACATGCTCCTGCTGGCTCAGGATCAGGTTGGCGAGCAGTTCCTTTTTCTCCGTTACGATCGCAACCGCGGTTTCATCGCAGCTCGTCTCGATCCCCATGATTTTTTTCATGGCGGATCGTACCATAAAGCCCGGAGGCGCGGGGTGAAAAAGGAGACCTGACCCTGGAATCAGCTCTTACCTATAGGAAAAGGGCTCCGGTTGATCCTTCATGCGTCCGCCGCGCGGCGGGGAATATTTCGGGCTCATGAGGAGCCTGGCGTCCTGCGAGTTTTTGAATTCGCCATCCGGGTTGATCGCGAGCCTCGCATAGGGGTGTTTTTTCCCGTCCGGGGGGATGATATAGATTTTCACGCCTTTTTCCCCCATGAGGGCGCACGCCTGCAGCAGGTCTTCGTATGCGGGGGTCGCTTTCAGATACCCGATTTCCTCACTCGTTTTCACGGAAAGCTTCCTGACGATCAGCCGGCGGCGTCCGGAACCTTCCCGTTCGGCGATGAGGTTGCTTTCCTCGACATCACGATAAAGGCTCTTCATCTGAGCCCCGAGCACTTTTTTATCTTCTTCCACGGCACTTTTCGCAGCCTTCGCGTTGAAGGAGCCTCCGGAACGCTTTTGTTCAAAGGGCATTTGTTTATTCTCCCTGCTTTTCTTACTTTTCCGGCAAATAGCTTTTCGGCGTATGTTTTCTTACCTTGCTGGCATACGGCGAGGAACCGAAAACGTCCGCGACGTCGATCACAAGCATGGAAGGGTGGTTTTCGTCCGAGGGAGTGGTATAAACCTTCACTCCGCCGGTGCCCGCTTTGGCGCACGCCGTAAGAAAAGCTCTGAACCCGGAAGTTTTCTCCAGAGCACCCACCTCCTCTTTCGTTTTTGAAAGGAGGGGTATGGAGATGAACCGATCCTGTTGCCTGAACCCCCCCTGCCTGTAGGCGGCATATTGTTTTTTTGCGGTCTGTTCGAGGCCTCCTGTCATGGATGCAAGGATATCTGTATCCTTCTCCAGTACAATTTTAGGCTTTGGATCGAAGTCGTCTCCCAGTCTCTTTTTCTCCGTCTGCATAGTTTTTCTCCTCGTCTTCTTGCCCGTGTCGGGATCATTTTAAGCTGACCGCCATAGTAGCTGAGCCTGCATAATACGCAAATGGAAAACAGGGCAAATCCTGCTTTATGAAATCTGCCCGCCGAGCGCCCGCCTCAGCAGCTCAACATCTTCCCTGATGCCGCCGTCAGATGCGACAAGCTCCTCGATCCTGCGGACGCCGTGCATGATGGTCGTATGGTCTCGGCCCCCGAATTTCCGCCCGATTTCTGGAAGGGAATGTTCTGTCAGCGCCTTGGCCAGATACATGGCGATCTGACGGGGGCGCGCCACCATGCGCGCACGGCGGGGGGAATGCATGTCGCTGAGGCGGATATTGTAATGCTCCGCCACCTTGCGCTGGATGTCGTCCACCGATATGCGGCGGTCGTTCGCCCGCAGGAGATCCTGCAGGAGACCCTGCGCGCCCTCTATCGTGACGGGGCATCCTGTCAGCTCGAAATGGGCGATGATCCGGTTGAGACCCCCTTCCAGCTCGCGCACGTTGGAAGTGATCTTGTGAGCCAGAAATTCCAGAATATTCTGCGGGATTTCGCGTTTCAGCATCTCTCGCTTCTGTTCCAGGATGCCGAGGCGCAGCTCGTAGGTGGTCGGGTGAATATCCGCCACCAGTCCCCAGCCGAGGCGGGAGCGCAGGCGCTCTTCCATGTCCTCGAGGTCGGAGGGGGATTTGTCCGCTGAAACGATGACCTGCTTGTTCTGGTCGATCAGGGCGTTGAAGGTATGGAAAAACTCCTCCTGCGTCGATTCCTTGCCGCAGATGAACTGGATGTCGTCGATCATCAGCACGTCAACGGAGCGGAACTGCTCCTTGAACGACATCGTATCCTTGAAACGCAAAGCCCGGACGAACTGGTACATGAATTTTTCGGCGGACATGTAGAGCACCTTGCGCTGCGGCTGCTTTGCGCGAATCGCCCAGGCGAGCGCGTGCAGCAGATGGGTCTTTCCGAGACCCACGCCCCCGTAGAGGAACAGCGGATTGAACGCGACGGTATCGCTGTCGGCAATGCGGCGTGCCGCGGCGTGCGCCAGTTCATTCGGCGCTCCGACGATGAAATTGTCGAAAGTAAAGCGGACATCGAGGGGGGACGACAGGCCGTCTGTTATCGGCAGCGCCTCGTCCGGCTGCTCCCTGGCATTGGCGGGGTGCGGCAATAAAATCGCGCCGTCCTCCTTTTCGCCGGACGGACGAGCCGAGACCGTGATATCGACGCGGGCGATGATGCCGAAACTCTGCGTCCACAAATGGCGGATGCGATCCGCATAATGGGACCGGACCCAGTCCCGCATGAAACGGGTGGCGACGGACAGCTCCAGAACGCCGTTGTTGAAGCTTTGCGGCTCAATAGGCGCGATCCAGCTTTTGAAAGCAGCGGTTCCGAATTCTTTCTGGAGAAGGGATTTGATCTGCTCCCAACGAAGGAGGAGGGGTGACGGAACCTCCGTCAGGGGCATCTGCAGGGCGGCGAATTTCCCTTGTTCAAGCATTATTTTTTCCCTTGGTACAAGCGTTGTCCCGACCTCACGACCCCAAGGACACCCGCACCGGAAATCCTTCCGAACGAGCATTCTCGATTTTGTGCCCTCATCGTGATATGAAGAGGAGACTATAACCCCGCAAAACGAGTCGCAAGAAGAGATTGTGGATAAAATCAAGAAAGCAATAAACAGACTGAATCTGGATTTTTTGTTTCGCTAAAATTTTTGTTGCTTAAAGAAGCGCCCTTCCGTGCAGAGCGAAAAATCTCCGGAGTCTTCAGGCGTTTACGCTATTTTGTGAAGTGTGATGCAGGATTTGTTTACAAAAAACCATACCGACAAAGACGCTGCGTAAAAATTTCGCGCCGTGTCTTGATTTTTTTAATTTTCAGGAATCTGAAACTACTTTTTAAGCGCCTTGATTCGCGCGGAGAGGCGCGACAGCTTGCGCGAAGCGTTTTTCTTGTGGACGAGACCCTTGTCTGCGCTGCGGTGAAGGGCAGGCTGCGCCGCTTTCAGGGCGGCGGAGGCGGCCTGATAGTCTCCCGCGACGATCGCTTCTTCCACCTTGCGGACGGAGGTGCGCGTTCCGGAGACACGCTTCGTATTCAACACGTTCCGGCGCGCGTTCCGGCGGATCCTGACTTTAGCGGACTTGTGCATGGCCATCGTTTGCTTACTCTTCTCTGAACATTGAACCCACCCCCCGCCGGCGGAGAATCAACTCTCCGGACTCAAGGACGCTCCGCAGGGGTCGTGGAGTTTTTAAAGGTCTTTCAGGGCAAAGTCAAGCGCCCTGTGGATAAGCCGGGACGAAAGCGCCTTCGTCGCTATTTCCCCTCGCTGGCAGGCGTGAGAGTGAAGTGGACATGGCTTATTCCTGTTTGTTGTTCAAAATCGATTTTCAGTATTTCATTGTCGCGGATGAAACCATCCGGCGCAGTATTTTTCCAGCCGAGAGAGGGCAGGGTAGCGGCATAAAACTCTTTGATCTCCATCAGGTCGGCTCCGGTTTCCACGACGGTTTCGACGATTCGTCCGCCCGGCGCGTCGAAAACGAGGGCATCCTCCGTTTTCTCGATCATCCCCGGCATCAGAGGCAGGTCATCGATGACGCCGGAATAGCCCGCCCGCCCGGCAATGGCAGAAAAGCTGACAAAGACAAGCGTCCCGCAGACAGGCAAAATCATTCTCATGGACGAAGACATGACAGCTGCTTTTCCGATCTACGAGACTTTCGGGGTCTTCGACTTGTCCTCCCGAACGAGTCTTTTCTTTTCTTTCGTTCGAGAGAGACTTTTCTTTTTCTCTTCTTCGTCCTTCTCTATCTTTTTTATCTTGTTGAAAGCCCCGGTCAGTTTATCATCGACCGGCTGCACCTCGACGAGCGGCCTGTACTTCTCGCTGCGCGCGCCTTCCTGAAGGACGATGCCATAGAGACCGGTGTCCGTCATTGCCTGGATCAGCTTCTTATGAAGCTCGGGATAATCCCCCGCCCTGTCGTCGACCTCTCTCCTTGTGATGTCCACCACGCGTTCCCAGTAACGATCCACCGGATTTTCATCGTTTTTCTTGAACATTTCCGCTTTTCTTGATTTTTCATTGAAAAAGTCCGCGATTGTTTTCTCTTTTACTTTCGTGCCTTCCGGCGCCTCACACGGACCGATGACCATCGCCTCCTTTAAAATATCCATGAGCGTGCGGAAAGTCGGGCTTTTCTTTATGGCATAACCGAACTTGTCCCTCACATCGTCTTCAGGCTTGTGTTCCGGCCTGTTGCAATTGGTCTGGATCGACATTATATCGACGAACTCGCCAAATATTCTGGATTTTTCGCTGTTGTCCGGCCAGTCCTTCAGAAAAGCCTCCTCGAACGGCGGGATCGACACATTGTTGTCCGCCGCGAGTTCTTCGACGGTTCTGGGATTTTTGGAGTCTTCAGGGTCGGGCTCGATGCCTGCTTCTATCAAGGCCTTTTTCAGTCTCAGAGTCAGCAGAAACTTGCCGAAGCCCTCCTTCGGGAAAGCATCCTTGTAAAGGGTCTGAAGCGTCGCCACAGGCAGACCCATCAGAATTTGTTCGGTGCGATGCTGCCAGTCGATGACCAGCGGATACTTCAGATCTATGGGCTTCAGACGCGAGATGGCGGACTCGGACATCTTGACGGTGAGGCTGTCCGAGGTCTCCTTGTTCCCCGTCAGGAGCCAGATACTGGCAAAGCCCATTTTCAGGCGGTCGAAAACGTACGTGTTCATTTCCGGATTGTGCATGTCCGGCAACTGATTTTTCACGGTGCAGGTGTCGGCGCCTTCGCCGCGTTTGTACTGGGTCAGCCTGTGCAGTTTGGCGTCCGTTCCCTTTTTCGCCTTGTTGTACTCGTCGAGAATAAGAGGGCATCCCAAAATGTCCGCAATGATCGCCGGGCCGTATATCGTATTCATGCCGAGGTTGTTGCTGGCCGCGCCGAACTTTTCAAGGTCGGAGACATCTTTCAGAACCCCGATGACCTTCGAGATTTTTTCCTGGCTGCCAGTGGATACTCCATTCCAGTCGATGGAGAACCTGCCGTCTTCGCCTTTTTTAAAGTATGTGTGTTTCTCCTTCCATTTTTCGATATCTGAATCTTCTGTGAGCTCCTCCGGCACTTCCTCGAGTTCGTTGAGTCCCTCCAGACGGGCAAGCGCCACTTCACCTATCTTTTTGCCGTCCTTCCCCTCCAGGCGCGCGTTGATCTGCTCCTGCAACGCCTTGCCGGCGCCTAAATCCAGAGCGGTGGTGAACAGCAATTCGCCCAGATCTATGCCGGAGCAGTCGACTATTATAGGTTCCTTCCTGGAAAGCAGCCGCGCCACCGTTTCCATCATGAAAGTTTTCCCGTTTCCGGGATCGCCTATGACCATCGCGAGGCGGCGCTTGTTCCCCGGAACGAGTTGCGCCAGGATCTGATAGAAAGCGGGCAACATGCTCGGCATCGGGCTGTCCGTCAGCCTGATCGTATCGATATCCGTCTTGGGGCGATCGGACAGGATCAGCAACTGCTTCTCGGGATCTCCGAGCACCAGTTTCTTGTCTTTGTTCAGGATCAGATAATCTTCGAACTTATTTTCCAGACGATGGCTGTCCTCTATGGCTCTTTCCGCGCGGCGGGAGGCGACCGCCCATATGGCAGCCCTGGACACTTCCGCAGCGCTCGGGGGCACATCCGGATTACGGTCCCTGATCTCCTCAAGCACTTCCTTCAATTCCCTGCGGTGAGCCTTGTCCCGCGAGGCGGCCACATGTGTATCAATATCTTCCCAGGAATCATTCGGGGCAAGGCGCCTGAACGCCTCAAGCTCCTCCTTCATCTCCCTGCGGACGTAACGCGCCTGATCTTCAGCTTTCGTCAGCAAATCCATAAATCTGACATCGCAGATTCTTTTTTGTTCCACATGTTCCGTCATGACTTTTTTCCCGTCCTGTTAAGTTCTTTTCTCATAGTACAAACGCCTGCTGCCTCATCTTCGCCTTCGTTGCCGCCGTCTCCGCCGTTCCTTCAGCCGACGCCTTCATCGCCTCATAAGCTTTTTTCGCCTCGCTTTTTCCGTTTGCCCTCGTAACCGGTTCGCACTCGTCCTCACGGATCCTGTTGCACAGCACCTCGGCGATCTTCACAGCCTCCGAGGCATCCTTGACGCGATGAACCCCTATATTTGAATAACTCTGCGTCTTCCCGTCGCCGTTTATGCTTTTGACCAGGTCTTCTATCTGCGTGACTTTCACCCTCTTGTCCCTGTTCTCCGCCGTGGAGAGAATCACGATATCCAGCGTCGCCCCGCTCATGGAACCAAGCAGGGTGGCGATGCTCTCCCTGGCCTCATCTTTGTCGTGGACCTTGCCGTCGGAAATAATCACGACATGCGTGGAACCGACCAGACCTTCCTCCGCCTCGGCGGTGCCGATCGTTTCTGCGCCGCCGCCGCCGATCGTTTCTGCTATTTTTTCCACGGCAGGGGCGAAATCCGTTCCTGTGCCCGGGCTCTTGTGCGCCGCTTCTATCGCTCTTGCGATTGTCGAGGGACTGTCCCCGGGCCTGATGATGACCGATGGATTTCTGGGCCCCAGCAAGCCGACATAGACATCCAGATCGCTTTCCTCGGCATCATCGCGTATCTTTTCCCTCTTGGCTCCTTCGACGAGGCTGATGCATATCTGCATCGCGCTTTGCAACGGGGAGGGTTTCCCGCCCTCGGCCTGACCCATGCTGCCCGATCTGTCGACAATGATGAAAAGGGTCGAGGGAATCCTGATGATCGTATCTTCCCTTTGACGACACTGCTTCCAATCCTCTATCTCCGTGGTGCCCTTCGCCTGATTCACCACCAGATTGAAATGGCGGTTCCAGCTGATGTCGCCTAGCAGGCTGCCCGTATCTTTCGGAAAAAAGCTATACTCATCCGATACGACGCCGTCCGGCAGATTCTGCGTCCGCACCGTGCTGCCGAACACATTTCTGATAACTGCGATGGTTTCATGCAGGCGCCCAACACGCTCCGCATAACGCTCCGGCGAGGAGAGATCTCCCAGCGTATACGCGTACGCGTTGTCGCCGCCCCCGCAGGCCTTGGCGTCCGGGTTGTCGTTCGGGACGTTTCTCTTTGTTCCTTCCTCCACGTCGCCCTCGCCGGGCGCGTCGTCCTCTTTCCCCTGCGGCGGTGGCGCGGTTTTTGCGCAGGGATCGGACTTGTCGGCATCCATGCCCTTGTCCGGGGATTTGTCGTCGCCGGGCTTTTCAAGAGGATTTATAACGGCGGGCATGTCGCCGAGGCCCTCGACTTTCACGAAAGATTTCTTGTCCGTGCCAAGCTCGTCATTCTTGTCGCCGTCCGGAGCTTCGTCATCTCCTTCGGCGCCTTCCTTGCCTTTCTTGTCGTCGTCCTTGTTTCCGCCGAGCCCCTTCGCCTCTCCGTCATCGGGGATGTCCCCGCCCGGAGGATCGTTGCCGTGCTGCTCGCCGACCGCCGGGGTATCTTCGCTGCCCGGCGTGCCCGCGTCCGGCGCCTCGCCGGTCTTCTCCCCGTCCGGCTTCTCTCCGTCCGGCGAGCCGGGCTTGTCTTCTTCCGGAGTTTTTCTTTTGGCCTCGTCCAGCTCGCGGTCAAGCTTTTTTTCCGTCTGTTTCAAAATTCCCTGAATCAGCTCCTCCCCGTAGAGGGCCATGATTTCTCCGATGACCTCCTTGCGCGACCTGTCGAAGCTCTCTATGGACTTCCCGTCCGGGCTCTCAAGCTTCACGCACAGCCTGCGCAGATCCAGAAAGTCGGGATTCCCTGCACCGGCGCCTTCCGCCGACGGGGCCGTTTTACGCACCTTGCGCGGATCGACGCCGTTTTTGAGCCATTCGTCTTCTTCATCGGGGAACAAGCCGTTCCGCTGAAAGAAACTCAGACGCACTGCTTTGCAAAGATTGTTGTAGACGGCTTCTTTCCCGAAGTCACCGTCCTCCGGCGACCTGGGCACGCCGGCCACGCCCTGCGTGACCGCCGCGATGTTGAGCGACACGCTGTGATCCTGCGGCGTCTGCAAATCGAAGACGAACCTGTTGGCGGCGGTTTCTTCGGCGGCCTTGAACATCCTCTCGCGCAATCCCCACTTGGCTCCCAGAATACGCAGATTCCTGTATTCGTCCTGTGTCAGTTCCGGGCCGTTCCCTTTCTGCGCTTTTTCCTGCTTTTCGGAGAGAGGCTGCATCTCCGCATAGATGTCCTGCATGCTCTTCGGATAGGTGAGCGACAAAAGCGCCTGACCAATCTCGCGATAAACCCCCGCGCGGGCATGCTCGACGCCGACGGTCAGAGCCTGCATCAGATCAATGCTTATGATGTTCTTCTTCCGGTCATATATGAACCCGGTACCCGGTTCCCCCCAGGCGAACTGGGTCTTTCTGCCCTGCAGGGACTTCTCGACATGACGGACATGGTAAAGCAATTCCTCCTGAGCCTTCGGAGAGTTCGTCACCTGCTTCCAGAGAACGCTTACGCCCGGCACGCGGGTGGATTCTCCGGAAGGTTCCGCGTCCTTCGTTTCCTCCTGAGCCTTCGCCTTTTCCCGATCCGCCTCGGTGTTCTGGCGGGCAAGCATTTCGTTTATTGATTCGTCTGCAAGGCCGGCCTTCGAGGCCGCCTTCGCCTCCCCCTGACCGGCGTTCAGGTGAGCGCGTTTCTTCACCAGCATCATTCCGGTGTCCGGGACGGTCTTCTTCACCACGTTCTGATTGACGCTCAGGTAAGCGATCCCCGCCGCCCAGCCAAACTGCTTCTCCGGCGTGCCCAGATCCACCGGCTTCGGGGCACGCCCCGTCTGAACCGCCTCAAGGATGTTCGACGCCTCCTGCTTGAAGGAAGGGTCTCCGTCGGAGATTCCTTCGAGAATTTTTTCCAAGTCCTTGAATTCAAAAGGCTGCGGGGCTTTCTCGCGTTTCGCGGCCTCGATCCTGTTGTTCAAATCAATCCTGTGGCGCGTCAGAGGCAGCACATCCAGGATATTCTCGATCTTTTTTTTGCCTTCGTTATCCAGTTTTTTCCAGGCAAGCCACGCGGCATTGAAACTGCTAAAAGTAATCTCGCGGCGCGTCAACGGTTCGCACAGGATGTTTTGAATCTTTTTTCTGTCTTCGTTGTTCATCTGCGCTTTCGCAAGTTACATTACATCGGAGCCTCAATCCACGAGTTACACAAAAATCCGGGCGGCTGTCACAAACACCCTGGTCAAATCCTGAAATCGCATCTTCAGCCACCTAGCAATGGTAGCATTTCCGGAGAATAGGTAAAAGAGTAAAATGTAACACAATCCGCCTTTATAGGCATTTTACGCATTAATATTGCGTTAAATGTACAAATTTTGTTATTTTATACTAAATTCGAAATTTTAACCAACCCTTATTATTTTTGGAAACTTTGTTTCAAGAATCGATTAACGACAAAGAATCCGGATGAACGCGCAGCCGGATTTCCGATTCATTTTCATCCTGAAATGTTTTCCTATTCCCTCATATCCCTTTGCGTGCGTTCCTTGCGCTCGTGGCGCTCCTGCGCTTCGAGACTTAAGGTGGCGATGGGGCGCGCCTCGAGGCGCGCAATGGAGATGGGCTCGCCTGTTTCCTCGCAATACCCGTAGGTGCTCTCTCCGATTTTCTCGAGCGCGGCGTTGATCTTGGAGATCAGCTTGCGCTCACGATCCCGCGTCCGCAGCTCCAGCGCATGATCCGTTTCCGCGGAAGCGCGGTCGGCGATATCCGGTTTCTGCAGGTTGTCCTCCTGCATCTCCTTGATGGTCTCGTTCGATTCGACCAGAAGCCCGGAGCGCCAGCGCAGCAGTTTCTGACGGAAATATTCCAGCATCACCGGATTCATGAACTTCTCCTTTTCGGAGGGTTTGTAATCCGGCGGCAGAATGGTGGATGAAGCTTCCTGCAATACGTTCATGGCTGTTTTCCTGATTTAGCGACGACACGAAAGGATTGTTACTGTAGCAGCCTGGAAAGCAGATTGGAATACTGGAAAAATTCCAGAAAAACATAATTTTACTTAATAATCTGAAATTTCCAGCTTCGCCAGTTCCACCTGCGCGCGCAAATCGACTTCATCGAGGATTTCGGCGAGTCTCGGGTCCATGACTTTCTCCCGATGAGTGGAGATTGTATGCGCCAGCTGCGAAAGGACGTTTTTCGGCAGTTCTCCCGTAAGCAGCCCGATGCGAACTTTTTCCAGATGCTCCAGAAGGTCTGTGGCGCGCCTCCTGGCTTTCCGGCTGGATTCCTCCGACGTGCCTCCATCGGCTCCCTGCAACGCCAGAAGCGCGTCCAGCGCGCCGACGGACGCCGCGTGCGCGACGGGCGCCTGCGCCCCCGTTTCCTCCGCTTCATGGATCATGGAAACGAACGCCCCGTCGCCGCTGCGCTTTTTCGCTCCCGCTCTGGAGGTGTTCCGGGTGCCGGAGGTTTTATCGGGACCTTCAACTTTCATACCTGTATATAAGCATCATGAGGCTTCAAAACCAACCGGCAATATTTGCCTCTCACCATCCTGTTTTACCGCAAACCTCCGAAGACAGCAGGATAACCCGCTGATAATCATGTCTTTTACGCTGGCACGGTTCTGGCATCTCCCTTTACTGGGAAAAAGAGCGCCTTGCGTGAAAAGCAATGGACGAGGGTGGGTGGAAATGAAAACACATTTAAAAAGACTGCATCGATTGTTTCTTTTGACAATACTGGCGACGGGCATGGCCGGAGGCGCTTTCCTGACCGAAGCGCAGGCGGACGTCACCACGCGCATCAAGGACATCGTTGAGTTCGAGGGCGTCCGGGACAACATGCTGGTGGGATACGGCCTCGTCGTCGGGCTGAACGGCACGGGAGACTCCCTCAACAACTCGCCTTTCACCCAGCAAAGCGTCATCGGCATGCTGGAACGTCTCGGAGTCAACGTCCGCGACGAATCCATGAACACCAAGAACATCGCGGCGGTCATGGTCACAGGCTCCCTGCCTCCTTTCACCAATCAGGGCTCCCACATCGACGTCACGGTTTCGGCTCTTGGCGACGCGAAGAGCCTTCTGGGAGGCACCTTGCTTGTCACGCCCCTTCTCGGTGCGGACGGGCAGGTTTATTCCGTTGCACAGGGACCCGTCTCCATCGCCGGGTTCAGCGCCAAGGGCGACGCCGGGTCCGTCACGCAGAACATCCCGACCACGGGGCGAATCTCCTCCGGCGCGATCGTCGAGCGCGAGATCCCCTTCGCTCTGGCGCAGATGACCTCGACGCGCCTGTCCCTCCGCAACCCTGATTTCACTACGGCCCGCCGCATCGCCGGAGCCATCAACGATCATCTGAAGTTCCGCGCCGCTTCCGCGCAGAACCCCGCCTCCGTTGAGCTTAAAATGCCCCCGGGATACCAGGCGGGCATGGTCAACCTGATTACCGACATCGAACAACTCGCCATCCAGCCTGACCAGATGGCCCGCGTCGTGATCGACGAGCGCTCCGGCGTCATCGTGATGGGCAGGGACGTGAGGATCTCGACCATCGCGCTCGCGCAGGGCAACCTGACGATCCGGATCACAGAAACGCCGCAGGTGTCGCAGCCGCAGCCTTTCTCGCAGCAGGGCTCCACGGTGACCGTCCCCCGCAGCGACATCCAGATCGACGCCGGCGGCGACAGGAAAATCGCCCTCCTGCCAGAGGGCGTCAGCCTGCAGGAACTGGTTTCAAGCCTCAATGCGCTGGGCGTGGGACCTAGGGACATCATCACCATCCTGCAATCCATCAAGGCCTCCGGCGCGCTGCAAGCTGACATTCAGGTGATGTAACATGACGGACGCCGCAGCCATTTCTCCCGCCTCCCTCTCTCCTCCCATGGCGGGAAGCCTGAGTCCGCAGCAGCTTGAACGGACAAAAGCGGCGGCCGAGGATTTCGAGGCCGTGTTTCTCTCCGAAATGATGTCGCACATGTTCGAGGGCGTCGGGACCGATCCGGTTTTCGGCGGCGGCGCGGGAGAGGATATTTTCAGGGGGATGCTCGTGCAGGAGTACGGCAGGCAAATGACCAAAGGCCACGGCGTCGGGATCTCGGACCAGCTCCAGAAAGTCATGATTCAGATGCAACAGCAACGGTAAGGAGAACATGCCATGCAAAAAGAAAACATCAAGGTCGCGCCGAAAGAAGACCGGAAGCCTCCACTGAAACTTCAGATTCAGGAAGTTCTGGGCGTGATCGCCGCTTTCTCCGCCCTGCTGGTCAGGGAAACGGACGCCCTGAAGAAAGCGGATTTCAAGACCGTGGACACCCTGCAGGCGGACAAAAAGCTTTTCGCCAGGCAATATCATGCCAGGGTCACGGCTCTTTCCGCGCGCAGGGAGGAATTGCAGGGGCTTGACCTGGCTCTCCGCGAAAAACTTGTCAAGGAGCGCGCCCGCTTCTCCGTCATCCTCGAAGACAACATGCAGGCTCTCGATCTGGCGCAGAACAGCACGAAACGTCTGGTCAACCGCATTCTGGAAGCCGCCCGTCACGCCGTGACGGAAGACCGCCAGACAAATTATTCAAACGACGGGAAGGCCATGGCCTATAAATCCGCCTCCCTGTCCCTCTCCGTCGATCAGAGCCTGTGACCGGAAGCCTGAAATCAGAAGCCGGAAATCGGAAATCAGAAGTCAGAAAAGGGTGCTTTCTGGCTTCCGTTTTCTATTTTCCGACTTCCGGCTTCTGATTTCTGACTTCAGAACTTGGCACGGTTCCTGCAACGGCACTGGATGGATATCTTCAGGAGGTTCCTTGTGAACGTCACGAGTCTTATATCAGCGATGCAAAGCCAGGGGATCATCAGTCCCCCGCAAAAACAGGCTCAAAGCCCGGATTCGCAGGATTTGCCCGGCTTCCTGACCTCCATTATCCAACAGATTCAGACAACCCCGCAAAGTGCCGGAACAGGCCCGGCGGCGCAACTCTCTCCGGAAGGGCTCAAGGCTCTGACGGAAAAAATTGCCGCCCTGCTGCAAGGAGGGGAGCCTCTGCCGGTTTCCCTGCAATCCCTGACGCCGGAGAACCTCGCGGCGCAGATCGCCGGGATGCTTCAGAAAAATAACGGTATCTTCGGCATCCAGCCCGCCCTGACCAGCGATCTGGCGGCATTCCTGTCGCCGGAAATTCAGGAAACCGTCCCGAAAGACGACATCTCTCCCGAAGATCTGGCCGCGCTCCTGAACGAAATCAGGAACTGGATCGCAAAGGACGGCGATCCGGCGAAAATACCGTTCCTCCTTCAGACGCAGGATACAGCGGCTCCAACGGACACCGCCCTCCTGCTCCAGCAACTGAAAGACAAAATCGCCCAGCTCTCCCCGGTCACGGACGAGACCGGCAGGGAGGCGATCCTTCAGCTTAAAGAAGAGATCTTCCGCTTTCTCAAGGATCAGGGCGTGGAGCAGCCCGTTGTCGAACATTATCTGGCGGCGCTCTCCAAATTCCTGCGGCAGGAAAAGCCGCCGGTTCCGGGAGCCTCCGCCACGGCGATTCTCTCCCGGATGCCCGCGCTTCCGGCAGGAAACATGGAAACGCCCGCCACCGCCGCAGTTCAGCAGGATGCGACGGAACGCGACGCACTTCCCAGACCGCAGCCGCCCGCGGCACCATCGCAAAAGCCTGATTCCTCCCCGCAGCAGCCTCTGACGGCCAGAATTGCCGGTTTCGGCGTCAGTCCGTCCATGATCCATGCCCTGGCCGCCACCGGCGACGGAGGGTTCGGCGCCGACGGCTTCGGCTCGCAGAATGGCGGACAGCAGCAGGGATTGGCCAGCGGCGCAAGAAACCTGGAGCCTGTCTCCGTGGACACGCTGAACGCCAGGAACTTCACGAATTATCTGACCAGCGCGCGCACCCTGCCCAGCCCTCTCACGCAGATGGTCAATATGCAGTTGCGGCGCGGCCTCAACGCCAGAATCGAAAGCATGACCCTGCAGCTGGAGCCCGCCGAGCTGGGCCGCCTCGACATCAGACTGAAATTCGGGAAAGACGGCAGCATCCGGGCGCACCTGACAGTCGACAAGCCGGAAACGCTGGCGCTTCTGCAAAAGGATTCTCACCACCTCGAAAAGGTCCTGCAGCAGACGGGGCTTGACGCCGACGAAAATTCCCTGAGCTTCGACCTGCGCCAGCAAGGCCGTCAGCAATCCCTGGAAGGGTATGACGGCGGCAACGGCGGCGGCGATGCGAACGAACTCGCGGCGCCTGTGAACGGAATATCCGCCGAAAAATTCCTTCAGGCGCAAATCGCCATACAAACAAGCGGATACATCACGCAAAGCGGCGTGAACATCATGGTTTAGGAGAAGAAAAAATGACGACAAGCCTGTCAGGAAATCCGGTGAAGACTTTTGCGACCCCCGCGGCGACCGCACCGGCGACGCCCACGTTGTCAGGAGCCACCAAGGATGCAAATACGCTCAATCAGAATTTCGACCAGTTCCTGCTCCTGCTCACGACGCAGCTCAAGAACCAGGACCCTCTCGCGCCGATGGACTCCACGCAGTTCACGAACCAGCTCGTCAGCTTCTCCGGCGTCGAGCAGCAGATAAAGATGAATGACAGCCTGTCGAAGATGCTGGCGCTGTCGCAGACCAGCCAGACTGCGCTGGGTCTCAGCTATATCGGGCTGAACGTGGCCCTGCAGGGCAGCCAGTTCGAATATCCTGGTTCCGGCGTCGCGCAAATGTCGTACACCCTGCCTTCGGACGCCGCAGCGGGAACCGTCACCATTCTCGACGGGAACAACAACGTCGTCTATTCGCAGAATGCGGAACTCTCCGCCGGAAAACACAAGTTCTATTGGAACGGCCAGGATCAGAACGGCACGCCGGCTCCTGCGGGAGCCTACACCATCCGCGTCGGCGCCATCGACAAGGATCAGAAAAACATCACGGCGACAACCATCGTTCCCGGCATGGT
This sequence comes from Pseudomonadota bacterium, assembly GCA_043806835.1. Lineage (GTDB taxonomy): Bacteria > Pseudomonadota > Alphaproteobacteria > Micavibrionales > UBA2020 > PALSA-926. Next base: position 25,487 of record JAZDGQ010000034.1, read on the forward strand.
CACCGGCGTCATGACCGCCGACGACGGCAGCATCGACCTTATCATCGGCACCCAGTACCAGCAGACCGTTCCGCTCTCAAGCATCACTCAGGCGTCCCTGTGAGTGGCATGACTGTTGCAGGAGTAAATCCGAGCTTGATTTTAACTTAAAAAAAGGAGATCCCTTATGAGTGTTTTCGGTTCCCTCTTCACCGCCGTGTCCGGCATGCAGGCGCAGAGCGATTCCATCAGCATGATCTCCAACAACATCGCCAACGTCAGCACCGTCGGCTTCAAAAGGATGGACGCCGCTTTCTCGAGCCTCGTGACCAGTTCCGGGCGCTCCACGTCCTACAGTTCTGGTTCCGCACGCTCCGTGCAGAAGGCCCGCATCGACCAGCAGGGCATCCTGCAGCAAAGCAGTTCCGGAACGGATATCGCGGTCTCCGGCAATGGATTCTTCATCGTCAAGTCCTCCGTGACGGATCCTCTCGCAGAGCCGCTCTACACCCGCGCGGGCTCTTTTTCCGAGGATTCCAGCGGCGTCCTGAGAAACGTGGCCGGGTTCTACCTGCAGGGATGGCCGATAGACCAGGATGGAAACCTGCCCGCTTCCCAGGCGGATATTTCCTCCCTTCGCCCCGTCGACGTCGCCTTTCTGGGCGGCCTGACGCAGCCGACGACCGGTGCCGGCCTCTCCATGAACCTGAAGGCAGGAGAGACCCAGTCGTCCTATCCCGTCGCCGCCGGATTCTCCGCCGACTTCGTGCGCGGCATCAAAGTTTACGACTCCCTCGGCGAAGGCTATGACCTGACCGTCAACTTCAAAAAGATGGAAACCCCGACCGCGATCGCTGCCGGCACCGTCGATTTGTCCGGCATCACCGGCCTGATATCGGGTACGCCCCCCTTCCTTGCGACGGACCAGTTCAGCGTCACCGTCGGAACGGTTGGCCCCACCGTGATCACATTGGACGGGAGCGTGGCCGACATGCTGGCGGACATCAACGCCATCGTCGATGGCAGCCTCAATCCGGTCGCTTATGCACAGCTTGACGCCAACGGATATCTCACAATCAAGGCCACCAACACCGGCGACAACATCACGCTGACGGACGTGACGAACACCCCGCTCTCCCTTCTCTCTCTCGGGATGGGGGCCAGTCCCGTAGCGGCGGCGGCTCCCGCAGCGCCGACCCTGCTGACCCCGCTCGCCGGCACCCCGAACACGGAAGGCTGGTGGACCGTCGATTTCAGGACTCCGACGGGCGCCATCGTCAATGCGGGCGCCATCAACTTCACGGGAGCCGGCGTGCTGAACGCGACGGAGGATTTGAGCAATGAAATTCTGATCTCGCTGCCCAATATCGACTGGGGAAACGGTTCCAACCTCCAGGACATCGATTTCGACATCTCCGGCTTCACCCAGTTCTCCGGCGAGTATAACGTGATTTCATCGACGCAGAACGGCGCCGAACTGGGCCTGAGGACGGGGGTTTCCATCGATGCGGATGGTTTCGTGATCGCCCAGTTCAGCAACGGCCAGAGCTCCAGGATATTCAAGCTGGCGATCGCGACTTTCGCCAACTCCAACGGCCTGAACGAGCTGACCGGAAACGTGTTCCGCGAGTCCGACTCCTCCGGCAGCTTCAACCTGCGCGAAGCGGGCAGGGGCAGCGCCGGAAAGATAGCCAGCGGCGCACTCGAATCCTCGAACGTGGACCTTGCGGAAGAATTCTCCAAGATGATCGTCACCCAGCGCGCCTACTCGGCGAATACCAAGGTCATCAGCACCGCCGACCAGATGACGCAGGAGCTGCTCCAGCTCCGTTGATAATCCCCTCCCGTTCTGCGCAGAACACCGCAGGACACCCTCGAACGGCGCCGCCCGGGGAAGAAACTCCCGCGCGGCGCCAACGCGACGGCTTTTCAGGCATTGCGTTTCAGTATCCTTGCCGCCTCCGGCACGGGATCGGCGGGAAGCAGGCCGCCATTGTGCAGCGCGACGGCCTCGCCGAGAAGTTTGTCCAGCAGGTCGGAAAACAGGATATGGTTTTTCGAGCTGGCTTCCCAAAGGAAAAATCCGAAGGAGCCGGGGCAGGGGTTGATCTCGTTCAGCCACACCTCCCCCGTTTTCTCGTTGCTGATGAAATCGATGCGCGGAACGCCCGTGCCATACACCCTGTCAAACGAGATTTCGGCCCACGCGCGGATATTCCGCTCGATTTCGTCCGGAAGCTTTGGGTTCAGTTCGCGGGTCAGGGACAGCATCCCCTCGCTCCGCTGGCCGGGGACCTTCGTGTTCTTCCCCTTTCCGTCGCCGGAAAGATACTTTTGCCTGAAATCCAGCAATTCCTCCGCGCGCTTCGGCTGCTCGATGGCGGAAGTGGCGACCGCGCCATTCAGGCGGCAGACGGCCACGTTATATTCCACCATGTTCTGCACGAACGGCTCCACGATTGCGATGTTGTCGTAAGCGAAGATGGCAGGGAGAAGCGCGGCCACTCCCGCGAGGTCTTCGGCTTTGCCCACACCGATGCTGCTCCCCAGGTGCGAAGGCTTGACGCAATAGGGTGGTTCCAGCCCCACCAGCAAAGTCTTCAAAGCGGCGGGGGGGATATGCGTGCCCTGATCGGGGCGGCGGATCTCGCGGAAAGGCAGGACGGGCACGCCCGCGCCCGCCACCATATTTTTGGTCGCAATTTTGTCCATCAGCAGCGCCGAAGCCAGGACGCGCATCCCCGTATAAGGCACGCGGGCGGTTTCCAGCAGCCCCTGAATACCTCCATCCTCGCCCACCAGTCCATGGAAGGCGAGCAAGGCTATGTCAAATTCAATCTCGGAGGATTTTTTAAAGAACCCCGCCCCTTCCGTCAGGAAACGCGGCCTGCTCCGGGGAACGACATCCAACCGCACCGACATGATACCTGGCGTGCCAGGCGCGGGAAGGTAGTTTTCCCTTTTCCGCAGGGGATCCCCCGTCAGCCATTCTCCGGAGGTCGTGATATAAACGGGGATAATCTCGTATTTCTGGGTGTCCAGCGCATCCATCGCCTGAATGGCCGTGATGACGCTGATGTCATGCTCGGGGGAACGTCCGCCGAAAAGAACGGCAACTCTGCGCTTCATGTGTATTCTCCTTTTCTCATGACGTCAGTTTTAGGGTATAACATGCCTTAAAGGAGAAAAAAATGGATTTCAGTGCGTGTGCTGAAAGTCACATATTCCGGATCGAGAGCGGTCTTCCGGCGGCGGAAGCGCGTGTCCGCCTTGTCTGGGGGCATGGCTGGGGGCAGGATCATCGCGCTTTTACGCAACTGGCGGAAGCCTTGCAGACTCAAGCCCATCACGTTCTTCTCGACTTCCCCGGCTTCGGGCAGAGTCCGCCCCCTCCCAAAGGGTGGGACACGATGGACTATGCCCGCGCAACCGCCGGGTTGCTGCAAAGCCTGCCTTTTCAGGGGAAAACAATCTGGGTCGGGCATTCCTTCGGCTGCCGGGTGGGGCTGCAACTGGCCTCCCATTATCCTGAGATGCTGGACGGCCTTATATTTATTGCCGGGGCGGGGCTTACGCCTAAATACACCCTGTGGGAAAAAGCATCTCTCAAAAGTCGCATTTATGTCTTCAAAACCCTCAAGTGGCTGTGGGCGTTGCTTGGAGGGAACGTAGACAACCTGCGCCGACATTTCGGGAGTCAGGATTACAGAAACGCGGGAACCCTGCGGGAAACATTCCTGAAAGTGATCGCCGAAGACCTCAGCGATGTCGCAGGCAGGGTAAAATGCCGGACGCTGCTGATCTACGGTACGGCAGATGTCGTAACGCCGCCGGAGATGGGAGAGCGCTTCCGTAAGCTCATTCCTGGCGCACGCCTTGTCGTTCTGGATGGGCTGGACCATGACTCCCTGCTTGCCGGCGGGCGGCACCAGACGCTCAAGCACTTGAATGGTTTTGTGAAGGATTTGGTAGGATGATGTTTCTACAGGGACTGACATGGCTTATTTTCCTCGGCT
>JAZDGQ010000035.1:0-10272 GCA_043806835.1 Pseudomonadota bacterium
ACGGTCAACAAGAAAGTGCAGTTTGCGCTACGCTTTTTTATTGCCGGAATTCAGGCCCGGTCAGCTATTAAACATAATGGAACACATCGCACAGATATTGCCGTCCATGAACGGTGGACGGATAGGTACGCCTAAATTCAGGGAAGCCAGCCGCCAGTCCGAAGAGTTCAAAGGCCTGCCGCAAGGCGTGACGCGGTTCGATCTACTTAAGCTCGTCAAGCACGCCGGCCGCGAGATAGGGTTCACCGACCGCATGATCCAGCTTCTGGAGTATTACCTTCTGTTCACGAAGGATCAGGACTGGAAGGAAGGCGCGCGTCCGGTCATGTACCAGTCTCAGTACAAGACCGCCCTGCACTTCGGCGTGAGCGAGCGCCAGATACAGAAGATCGAAGGCTCTCTGTTCAACGTCGGCGCCCTCACCTGGAACGATTCAGGCAACTACCGGCGCTTCGGCGTGCGCGCCGAGGACACAGGGGAAATTCTCTACGCCTACGGCGTAGACCTCTCCCCCCTCGCCTTCCTCTACCCCGTGCTGCAGAAGAAGCTCCACGAGAAGGAGCTGCACGACACCACATGGATGGAGCAGAAGCGCCGCATCTCCTGGTACCGAGCCCGGATACGCACCACGCTGGCCGAGTACGCCGTGCATGACGCGCTGCAGGCCCAAATCCGCGCCGCCTCTGACCAATACGACGCGATCGCCGTCCCGATCCGCGCCTATATGCCCCTCGAAACCCTCCTTGACCTTTGCCGGCAGCATGAAAGCCTCTATGAGCAGGTTCTGGACACCCTTGAAGGAGCCTCCCCTGTCGAGGATACCTGTGGATTGTCTCAAGAAAGTTCATCCATGGACGTTCAAAAAGGCGTCCACACACAGACTACAAACAAAAACTTATCTGATAAATCAGATTCCTGTAGTCCACAGGACACTGGCTTCCGGGGAAGTGTAGTTCGACCTTCCGTAATAACAGGAACCGCCGGTGCAGGTGGGAAGGCCGTGAAGCCGGAGATCCCCGAGGTCTCGGAAAAACTCGCCAACATCTCATGGAAACAGGTGCTCAACGCCGCTTCTCCCCGGTTCCAGGAGCAGCTCCACCGCAGCTACGGCAACAGGCCGCGGGCGCTCAACTGGTCCGACATCATCGACGCGGCCTACGCCGTGCGAATTGAGCTTGGCATCAGCAAAGCCGCGTGGGCCGACGCCTGCCAGACGCTCGGCCAGGGCGGAGCCGCGATCTGCGTCATGGTCATCGACCAGAAGGCGCTCGACCCAGCCGACCCGATCCGCAACCCGGGCGGATATTTGCGCGGGATGGTGAAAAAAGCCAGGGAAGGCAAGCTCAACCTGCACGGCTCGGTGTTCGGCCTGCTGAAACGTGGGGAGGGAGAGCTCAATGCGTAAAAAAATGGAACGCCCGCCCCCGGTTCATCAAATCGCGATTTTACGGCGATATTCGCTAAAATTTGGCGATTTTTTAAACCCGGAGACGCCCCTAAAACAGGCCTTCGATGGTTTTCATGGGCAGGAACAGGCGTTTTCTGTCTGGCAGAAGGATGAATCCGTACCGTTCGTAAAAGGCCGCAGCGCCGGCGTCCAGAGGATCGACGACCACGGCGATGGAGCCGAGCGCAGTTCTGGCCGCCTCGCAACTGCGAAACAGGGCATCGAGCAAAAGCTTCAGGCCCAGCTTTTGCCCCTGAAACTCCTGATCGACGGCAAGGCGTCCGAGGAGCGTTACCGGCAGGTTTTTGTATTTCGGCATTTTCTTCCGCACGGCTTCCGGCACTTCCCCCTGCGGAATGCTGTCGTTTGAGAGGGTGTAATAGCCCTTGATCCGGCCTTTTTCGCCGGGGAGAACGAAGACGACGGCGATATGGCGTTTCATGTCCTGACCGGCATGGTTTTTGAGATAGGCGTCCAGATCAGCTTTTCCGCAGGAGAAAGCCTCCCTGTCATGAGAGGCATCGAGGGGCGCCGTCAGATACGTCATTTGCGTCCGGTGCTTTCTTTATAAAGTCTGGCGGCAGCGCGCAACTTGCTATTCGGCTTGGGCGGATGAAGAACCGCCTCGAAAAAAACTTCCCTGTCCCGTTCGGAAGCGAACAGGCTTTTGTGGCGGGAGATGATTTCATCGGCCTTTTCCTGGGCGGCCAGAAGCATGAACTCCGTCAGCGAGCGATGGCCGGCAAGGGCGGCCGCGTGCTCGAAGTAGCTCTTCTGCTCCTTCGGCATCTGGGCATCGAACCGGGCTTTCCCCTGTTCCGTGGTTATGTGCGGCATGGCAAAAACTCCTTCTTTGACCTTACATCTATATCATACGGTAATAAACCGTAATAGTCAAATAATATACGGATATAATCCGTAATATATCATTTATCCTTGAATTTATGAAGGAATTTGGCCCCCTTCGGGCCCGCCCGTCAAGACCGTCGCAGTGCTCCCGCGCTTTGCGCGCTACAGGCCGGTCTCCCCGGTCTTCCTCCCAAGCGGTCGTGCCAGACCGGGTGATCCCCCTCCGGCCTTTCGGATCTTGACAGTCTCCTCCCCGCTTTCGTGGCCGCTGGCGCGGCTGATGGGAAAGAAGTGCGGCGCTCTGTTGTGCCGCATGTAACCCAACCAAAGGAGAACCACCATGAGTATCCAGTCCATTACCATCTCTCAACTGAAAGCCTCGGCAGAAAACCCCCGCAAGACCTTCGACCAAGTGAGCATCGAGGGCTTGGCGCAAAGCATTAAAACGGACGGGCTTCTGCAAAATCTTGTCGTGGCGAAGCCAAAAGGCAAGCAGAAGTTCAAAATCATCAGCGGGGAACGCCGTTTCCGCGCCCTGCAGGTGCTTCTTGACCGGGGCGAGATCACTCAGGACTTTCCGGTATCCGTCGAGGTCAGGGAAGGTCTGACCGAGCAGGAAACTCTGCGGATTGCCACCGTCGAGAACGTGCAGCGGGAAAACCTGCCCCCTGTCGAGGAAGCGGAAGCGATTGCCACGCTTCTGCAGGACGGCATGGCGATTGACGATGTGGCGGCGCAGACTGGCCTTTCCATCAGCACCCTCCATCGTCGTCTGGCGCTCTCCAACCTCTGCCCTGACGTCAAAAAAGCCCTCTCCGCAAAAGAAATCACCCTGTCACAGGCCGAAGCCCTGACCCTCGGAACCCATGAGCAGCAGCTTGAATTGCTGGACGAAGGCTTTGAAAGGATGGATGCCGAGCAAATCAAAGAGCGTCTGACGGAGGAAAAGGCCAGCGTCGATATGGCGATATTCCCGAAGGAGCTTTACACCGGAACGTACACGTCCGACCTCTTCGTCAGTGATGCCACCACCTACTTTGACGATACCGCGCAGTTTCTGGAATTGCAGAAACAGGCGGTCGAAAAGCTGGCCGGTGATTACAAGGCCAAGGGGTTTGAGCCTGTCGTCGTAGAGGAGGGTTACGACTTCCAAAGCTGGCAGTACCGCCCCGCAAAGGAAGGCGAAAAAGGCGGCGTGGTCATCGAGTACCGTGCCGGAAGGGTGGAAATCCACGAGAACATTGTCAGCAAGGCGATTGACAGGCGCACGACAGAAGCCACGGCGGGGAACCCCTTCGCCAAAAAGAACCCTGTATTTGAATACCCCCGCCCCCTCTGTGAATACATCGCCATGCACAAGAGCGTGGCGGTGCAGAAGGCGCTTTTTGACAATCCACGGGTTGCCAAAGAGGTTTCCATCCTCCTGATGCTCGGCGGCGACAAATGGACAAGCGGCGTCACGATCAAGGCGCACCGCTGCCTGTCCTACTTTGCCAAGGACAAAACCCCTCCCCTCGCCCTGCGCGGCATGGAGGAACTGGCGAGAACACTTCTCTCTGCCATCGGCGTGGAGGTTGCGAAGGGCAGGACGGTGTGGGATGCCCTCCTGCGGGATGCCCGCCGTCAGGAAAACCTCTACGCCGCCGTCAAGACCCTTCCGGACGACAGGCTGAACGACCTTCACCTGTTCCTGACGGTGCTGTGCTTTGGGCAGGATAACGTCAACTTTCTCGACGCCAACGACAACAGCCTGTTCAACCTTGTCGCCAAAGACCTGAACGTCGATATGCGGGATTTCTGGACGCCGGACGAAGCCTTCCTGAAACGCCGCAACAAGGCGCAACTGGAAAAACTTCTGACGGACTCCGGCGCGAAAAAGAAGTTTGCCTCTCTCCTGCAAGGCAAGAAGGCCGAACTGGTCAAAAAGCTTGCAAAATACTTCCAGAGTCTCCTGACCAAGAAAAGCCTGACGGACGAGGAACAGCAGACCCGCAACTGGCTTCCCGAAGCCATGCTGTTTCCCGCCATCGACCCAGATGCCGCCGCGCGGCAGCAGGAACCGGAGGCCGCGAATGACGACTTCTCCGGTGAGGACGGTGAGGAAGAAGAAGCCCTGTCTGACGGCGAAGACTTGTCAGACGAGGAATAAAGACGGGAGGGGCGCCGCCGACCCGGGCGGCTCCCCTTCCCTATTCCACCCTTCAATATCCAAAAACGGAGCCTCAAAATGTTCAGCGACGAATTTTTCCCCACCCCGAAAAGAGTCATCGGCAAAATGCTTGAGAAAATCTCCAAAGACGCCCGCCATTTCCTTGAACCGAGCGCGGGCAAGGGAGATATTGCCGAAGCGATCAAGGAAAGAGACCGGTATACTTGTGTTTCCGTGGACTGCATCGAGTTCTCCCCGGAGCTTGCCGCCGTCCTTATTTCCAAGGATTTTCCGGTGGTGGGTCACGACTGGCTGGACTATGCCGGTGTTTGCTACTATGACGCCATTGTGATGAACCCTCCGTTCTCCAACGGCGACGACCACCTGCTGAAAGCATGGGACTTCCTGCACAACGGAGAAATCGTCTGCCTGTTGAACGAGGAAACGATCAAGAACCCCTGCACCGCCGCCAGAAAACGCCTTGCCGTCCTTATCGAAAAACACGGCACTGTCGAGTTTCTTGGCGACTGCTTCAGCCGCGGGGAGCGCAAAACAGGCGTGCGGGTCGCCATGATTTATCTGAAAAAAGTCTCCGACGCTGACACCATTGACCTCTGGGCGCACAAGACGGACGAGAAGCAGGCCGACAGCGACATCGGCGGCTGCCGGAACATGCTGGCGGTCAAGGACAGTCTTGGCAATATGCAGCACTATTACGACCAGGCCAACGAACACATGCTCAAAGCCTTCCAGCACATCCGAAAGGCCGCGCTGTATATGAAGGCCAATGACATCCACGCCTCTGACTATGAAAAGGTCGTCCGTCTTGCCCTCGACAACATCAACGATGCCCGCGCCGAATACGGCAGGAAGCACAGGCGGGATGCGTGGATGAGCGTGTTCAGGAAAATGGAGTTCCGCAGGTGGCTGGACAAAAAGCAGACGGAGGAATTTATCCGCGACATCGAGCGCAACGGCAACATCCCCTTCACCAAGGAGAACATGAAAGGCACCCTCGAAAACGTGTTCCTGCAGCGCGGGCAGCTCTTTGAGAAATCCGTGGCGAACGTCTTTGACGCGCTGACCAGTTACTTCAAGGGTAATACCAATCACACCGAAGGCTGGAAAACCAATGACAGCTACAAGGTGAACAGGAAAATCATCTTTCCCTACGGGTGCAGGTTCGAGAAGGGCTATGGACGGTATTTCAGCATGTGCTATAGCGGTTCGCAGATCGACATTTACAACGACCTTGACCGCGTGCTGTGCGTACTGGCCGGGCAGGACTTTGAGACGTGCGGCACTGTCCACGATTCCATGCGCCGGAAATTCGATATTCTTGGACGGGGTGTCCGTCAGGGGTTCGATAGCGAGACAGAGAGCGAGTTTTTCCGCATAAAATTCTTCATGAAAGGCACGGTGCATCTGACCTTCAAAGACGCCGATATGTGGTCGAAATTCAACGTCACGGCGGCGAAAGGAAAGGCATGGATAGGCCGGCAGACGCAGGAGGAATAGCCGGAAGCCGCAGCGGAGAATGAATGGCCCGCCTTGCAATAAAAAGGCGGGCCATGAGTTTTTGTTTTCTGGTTGTCTTGTTCAAATTCGTCAAGGCTTCGCTTCGCTCCCGCGCTTCGCGCGCTTCAGGCCGGTCTCCCCGGTCTTCCTCCCAAGCGGTCGTGCAGACGCGGGTGATCCCCCTCCGGCCTTTCGGCCTTGACCACTTTGAACGCTTTTAGGCCGTTTCACGGCGCATAGGAAAATTATGCGCAACCTTAATTCTAAAAAGGAGTGAAACACGATGAACCGGAGCGACATCTACACAGAAGTGACTGACACCATCATCAAGGCTATCGAGGACGGACAGGCAAACGGCAGGTGGGAACTGCCGTGGCATGGCTATTCCGTCATGCCACATAACGCCGTCACCAAAAAGCATTATCGCGGCGTCAATGTTCCCCTGCTCTGGATACGCCAGCAGCGCGGAGGTTTTCAGTCCGGCCTCTGGGCGACCTATCGCCAATGGCTGGAAGTGGGAGCACAGGTACGGAAGGGAGAAAAAGGCTCTCCCGTTGTATTCTGGAAGACCATCGACGTTGAACCGCACGGCGAGGACGAGAGCGCGGAAACCCGCATGTTTGCGCGGTATTCTACTGTGTTCAACGCCGCACAGGTGGACGGTTTCGAGATTGCCGCACCGGCACCACGCGCAGAAATCACGCTGAAAGACGATTGCACCCGTTTCGTCGCCGCGACGAAAGCCAACATCGAGCATGGGCATCCTATGGCTTGCTACAGCGTCACGGACGATAAAATCCTTATGCCGGAGCCTTCCCTGTTCAGGGATACGAAAGCAGCGACCGCCACGGTCAATTATTTTTCTACGCTCAGTCATGAGTTGACTCACTGGGTAGGCGCCCGTCACCGTCTTGACCGGATACAGCACAAGAAATTTGGGGACAGCGCTTATGCCTTTGAAGAACTTGTCGCGGAACTCGGCGCCGCCATGCTCTGCACGTCCCTCGGCGTGACCCCTGCCCCGCGTGATGACCATGCCCAGTATGTCAAGAATTGGTTGCGCGCCCTGAACGACGACAAGCGGTTTATTTTTTCCGCAGCGTCACAGGCTCAAAAAGCCGTCGATTACCTCTATTCCCTTCAACCCCAGGAGCAGGAGGCGGCGGCATAACGCCGAGGGGCAGCTATTCGCTGCCCCTCCCCTCCCCTGCCCCATCACACCACACAAGGAGAAATGACAATGACCGCACAGCAGACAATCACATGGGATGAACAAGCCATCGCGCAAGCAAAGGCTCAGGAATATCTTGAGTCCGGCCTTGCCGCCACCGACAAGGAAGCCTTTGAAATGAGCATCACGGACGGCGAGCTGATGGAATTTGAATATGATGATTTTCTGGAGGACTTCACCGCCATCCTGAAACACATATCGAAGGATGGGCTTTTTTATGTGGAAGGCCGCAATATGGGCTGGAGGCATCGCTCCGGGCACCTTGGGCTTGAAGCCGACAACGCCCGCGCCTTCATAGACAAAGCCTTCCCCGGAACGTCAGAATGGACGCTGCGCGGGGAATATGACCGCAGGAGCAAAACCCTCACCTACACCCTTTCCCACCACGATGCGCCCACAGGAGAGTTTTACACCGTCAGGCGTGGTCATAAGCACCGCTCCGGCGACATCGAAGCAGAACGAGAAAGGCGGAGGGGATGATCCCCTTCCTCTTTCCACATATGAGAATTTTGTAACTTTACTAAGTATATAAATAGCTATGTCACTATCTGTTGGAATCTTGACAATCGCGCTCCTTTAATGTCAAAAGATTGTTATGAAACAAGTTGCTCCCTCCTTGAGAATCATCGAAAGCCGTATTTTTTCAATACGCGAGCATAAGGTTATGCTCGACACTCACTTGGCCGAGTTATACGGCGTTGAAACCAAAGTTTTGGTTCAGGCGGTAAAACGCAATGTAGGCCGGTTTCCTGACGATTTTATGTTTCAACTCAGTGACGATGAGTTCGAATCTTTAAGGTTGCAATTTGTGACCTTAAAGCCCGCCGGACGCGGGCAGCACCGCAAGTATCTCCCCTACGTTTTCACTCAGGAAGGCGTTGCCATGCTTTCCGGGGTTCTGCGCAGCCCCCGTGCTGTTCAGACCAACGTCGCCATCATGCGCACCTTCGTGAGAATGCGTGAGACGATGATCTCACACAAAGACCTCTCCCGCCGTCTTGATGACATGGAACGAAAACACGACACGAAATTTAGGGCTATCTTCGACGCTCTCCGTGGGCTTATGGAACCCCCTCCCCTGCCCCCCAAGCGGCCCATCGGCTTCATACGCGATAAAGAATAATCGCGGCAGCTCATCAAAACAGGACACCGCTTTACCGTGTCATCCCCGCAGGGATGAGTCACCACGGCATTTTTTCGGTCTGAGCTATGTGATTATTTTTCTACCCTGGGGCTACCTGATTATTTATATACCTCACTATATAGTAAAGTAGTGAGATATATAAATAATAAAATCGTTATTTATCTATATAGTGAAATAGTGACCTAGTAACTTGTCGCCATAGGAACATAGCAATCTATCAAAGTAGTTATTTTATAAGGTGTGCATGTATGTGTTTTATAAAATTACTACTTCTCAACATATCTAACTTACTATATAGTGAAGTTGCTGAATCCTTGATTTTCTTGGGGAATTTCAAGGTTAAATCATTATAGCAGGGGAATCGCATCATGAGTAAAAGAGGAAAAATTATTGCTGTCAGCAGCACCAAAGGGGGGCCAGGAAAAACCACGCTCGTCGGTTGCATTGCAGATACGCTGTCTTTCATGGGCTATCGTGTGGCTTTGCTGGACGTAGATCCCAACCAAAACCTGACCAACTGGGTAGGCAAACGCAAGAAAGAGCGTGAAGGGGGAACCGGGGCAGGGGAGGCTTTTTACAACATTACTCTCGAATCTCAACAAGAGGACGAGATGATCGTGAAAGACTGCCGCCGTCTTGCTGATAGCCATGATTTTGTGCTCATTGACGTCGCTGGCGTAAAAAGCCAGTCAATCTATGTTTCTGCGGGCGCGTCTTCTCTTGTGATTATTCCGGCGACGCCGTCTGAAGACGACATCAAAGAAGCGATGAAAACAAAAAAAATTGTAGAAAGCGCAGCGGACATGATCGCTGCACGGCTTGGCAAGGAAATCGAGATCACTACACGCATCGTCTTGAATGCCACTCAGACAAACACCGTCGTACAGAAACACGTTGCGCAGGAGCTGGAGCGCAAGAAGTTTCCTGTTTTTCTGACGACGATAGGTTTTCGTACTGTTTTCAGGCAGGCGCGGTTTATGGGGCAAACGCCTATTCGTGTAGAGCCGAACGGGGCGGGGTCCCAGGAAATCAAAGCCCTTGTGGAAGAAATCATCGCTCTTATCGGGGTAGAAGTCCCGTTGCTCCAAAAAGCGGGCTAGTTATCTCACTAAGTAGTAATATTACTATTATAAAGGAATACAGACATGGCCACCAAGCACAAGCTGCCCGAAATTCAGGACGATGAAATTCCTGCCGATATTCTGAATCAAGCCCTGATGCAGGGCGCACAATCGTTTCCCAGCCTGTCGTCCAGCAAAAAGCCGAAGAAGACAGAGAAAGCGGTTGCGACAAAAAGACGCAAAACTATGGCAATTTCTCTGCCCGAGTATGTCTGGGACTGGATACGCGACAAGAGTTTTGAGGAAAGAGAGCCGCAAAACGTCATTATTCTCAAGGCGATGAAAGACGGCGGCGCGCCGATCCAGATAGATGATCTCGTCGATGCTCGTAAATCCCGCTGGCTGAAAGCCGGGTAGACTTTGGGCGTGTCCCGGCCTATAGAAGGCCGGGATTGGGCTCTACTCGCGGCCTTTGGCCGCTCACGGAACCCCGCAAGGGCGGGTTTCCGCCTTTCAGGTAACGATCCCGCACGCAATCTGCGTTGAATCGACCTTTTCAGGTCGATTTTTCTTGTTTTTACCCCTCCGGCATACGCCTTCGGTTGGTAGGGGCGGGGCCCTTCGCCCCCGCGTGTAAAGACCTTCGCTGCGCTCCCGCGCCAAGTGCGCGGCTTCGGGGCCGGTCTCCCCGGTCTTCCTCCCAAGCGGTCGTGCAGACCGGGAGATACCCCACCGGCCCCTTCGGATCTTGACACGCTCCCCCACGCATCAGGCTTTCAGCCCCTTCGCAAGGCAATGTTTGCGAAGGGGCAGTATTCATTTTCAGCAAGTGAAGAAATCTCCTCAAGAACATGAATTTATGACACGAAATGT
>JAZDGQ010000036.1:0-21105 GCA_043806835.1 Pseudomonadota bacterium
CATAATCATTAACCGCTTCGTTGTTCAGCCTATTCCGAAACAACCACGCGCTGTGCCCGCATTCCCTGCGTTGCCAAACCCGCCGGTAAACATTCCGCCTATTTCTTTGCCGACGGGCTGGATGGACTCTTTCTAGTCGGATTACTTTTTATCGTCTTTAGGTCAGCCGGATTTGGGCTTTTTTTCTTTAACTCCTTCCCCAAAGAGGCTTACCCTTACCTCCCGAATTTCCCGACAATAACCTTGCCCTGAGAAGCGGCGGCGTCCAGATAGTTCGCCCAGCAGTATGTCGGAAATCCCGACATACTGGATTGTCGGCCAACTATCCGGCGATTCCAGATAGTTCAACCTGTAAGAAATCCTTACAAGTTCAATAGGTTCCAGTTATTAGGAAATTCCTGATAACTGCCGCCTTCTGTTTGAACTGCTGCAAAATATGCGACAGTTGCCGCTTGGGGTCATGCACTTACAGAAACACCCTGTAATCACAATCCAGCACCTCAGACAGCTTTTTGGCCATATTTTTACCGATAGGCCGCTTGCCGTGTTCCATCTCGGAAAGGTGGTGCTGGTGAATTTCAAGAATGCCCGCCAATTCTTTCTGGGTCATGCCTGCCTTGTACCGCGCGCTGCGCAGCATGGTAGCGGGGCGTTGGGTATCATCGGCCAGTTCCGGCAATACCTTTTCGGCGGGGATGCTATTTCCTGGCATCGTCATCTTTCCTTTTTCGGCTCGCTTTCTTTGGCACAGGTAGGGATTTCACCGTCCTGTCAAAATCACTCACCATCTTTGCATCCTGAATCTTCCGGTACTTTTCAAATTCGGCGTGGGCGTGTTCTTCGGCTTTTTCCGCCGACACCTTCCCAGCGCCGCGCAGAATGTCCTTGTCATTCAATTCAAGAAAACCGTGCAGTTTCGTAATCCATGCCTGCATGGTCATTGGCTTGCGGTTTCTGGCCTGTTCTTCGGCAAAGGAAAGATACTGGTCAACAATGCGGTGCAGGGAGCTGATTTCATCCTCTGTCAGGTAATTTTTGGCGATAGCGGCGTCCGTGTGCTTCGGCTTTTTGCCCTTGAAGGAAGTCATGCCCATAAGCGGTTTTTTGGCGTCGGCGCGCTGGACGATCATTTCCGCCGCCGTCTTGCCGTGAATGGCAAAATGGAGTTTGTTTTGCACGGCGGCGAAAAAATTTTGCGTCAGCGGGTGGTTTTTGTCGTAGTCGATACTGGTGGCGTAAATGTCCGTGATTTTCTGGTAGAAACGGCGCTCCGATACGCGAATGGCGCGGACGCGCTCGACAAGTTCGTCAAAATAATCGTCCGCCGTGCCGCGCTCCAACCGTTCATCGTCCATCGTAAAGCCTTTTACGATATATTCTTTCAGGCGCTCGGTCGCCCAGCGGCGGAATTGCGTGCCACGGTGGGATTTGACGCGGTAGCCTATAGCCAAAATAACATCGAGATTATAACGCTTTAGCAACCTTTCGACGTTTCTTGCCCCTTCCTGCCGAACCTGTAAGTAATCCTTACAAGTTGCCTCCAGCGTCAATTCCCCGTCCTCATAAATGGATTTGATATGTAGGGTGATATTTTGTGGGGTGGTTTCAAACAATTCTGCAATTTGCGCCTGTGTCAGCCATACCGTACCGTCCTGTAGCAATGTCTGAATACGAGTTTCCCCGTCTTCTGTCTGGTAGAGGATGATTTCTGAACGATTCGTCATGATTTATTCCTTGTCGCGCACAAAACCGATAGGCTTTTTCGGCGGCACTGGCGGCGGCTCCATGAGTTCACGGAGGGCGTCAAAAACAACCCGAAACTGCTTATCGTATTTTCTTTCCATGTCGTTGAGGCGGCGGGACAAGTCTTTATGGGCGATCATGGCTTCACGCATTTTGACGAAAGCCTGCATGATAGCAACGTTGACATCGGCGGCGCGGTCGCTGCGCAGGACGCTGGACAACATAGCAACGCCTTGTTCTGTGAAGACAAAGGGCAGGTATTTACGATGCTGTCCCCGTCCGGCAGGTTTTGAGGTCGCATTTTGCGACTTCATGTTTAAGGTTCCAGTTTGGAACCTTAAAGATTCCGCTTCTTTTTCAGTCAGTTGGAACATAAAACCCTCGGGAAAACGCCTCGGATTGCGCTTGACGGCCTTATTGAGGTTCTTGGTTTCGACCTGATAAAGCCCGGCAAGGTGAGAATCGAGCATGACTCTATGCCCCCGTATCGTAAAAATATGGCTTTCAATAACTTCCAAGGAGGCGGGGGAATGTTTCATGACGGTTTTTCTCTCTTATAGAATCGACGTGCAGACTTTAATTATAAGCAATTCCTCTGCATGAAAACCATGCTGTTTCCTCCAGATTACCATTCATCTGATAGCTTTCACTTTGCTATCCGATACATGCCCGAAGCTGGGCAAAAAGTTTTCTACGGCATTGGCCAGCGTCTTGTCGCACAGGTGGGCGTAGTGGCGGGAGGTTACGCGGGTGTCGGAGTGTCCCAGCAGCTTCGATATGGTCAGCAGGTCAGCCCCGGCCTGTGCCAGCAGGGAGGCGTAAGTATGCCGGAGATCGTGAAAAGTAACGGGCGGGGTAATTTTGCCATTCTTGCAGGCATCCCGCAGGAATCTGACATGGTGATTCCTGCCCCATGCTGTGCCGTTTTTTTTCGTGAATACCTTTTGCTCCCCGGTCTTTCCGGCTGTCAGCGTCTTGAAAAAATCCAAGCCGTCGGGGGAGAGGGGGATATAACGGGCTTTCCCGCTTTTGGCGGGTTTGATATAGACCTGTTTCGTATCGGTGTTTACGTCCTTGACCAGTAACCCCGTCAATTCTGAACACCTTGCGCCCGTAAAAAGCCCGGCGCGCACCAGCAGCCGGAAATCAGCAGGGCAGGCGTTGAGCAGCCGGATACTTTCGGCCTCTGTCAGGAAACGCACAACTGGCTCATCGACTTTTCCGAAGGGCTTTACCCGCCTCCATGCCGTGTCGTCTTTGGTCAGTTCATCCTGAAAGGCTTTGTTGAGAAGGGCTTTCAGAATGGCCAGCGTCCGGTTTGCCGACGCTTTGCGCGCGCGTTTTTCTTCATCCGTTTTTGGCTTGTCGCGGTATGCCTGTTTTCTGCCCTTGCCGGAGCGCTTGCGCGCTGGGGTGGCGGCAACCTTATTCAGCCAGTCGCGGATTTCCTTGGTTGTTAATTCAACAGCCAGCTTGTCTTTGAAGGTAGGGAGAATATGGGCTTTCACGGCAAGCTCGGTTTCCCTGTATCCCTTCCGGTGTTCTTTAAACCATGCCAGATAGCGGTCAGAGGCCATACCCACCGTCAAGGCGGCCTTCATCTTGGCGTCCGGGTCGCGTGAGTCGCTGATAGATTCAGAAGCCCATTGCCGGGCTTTATCGAAGGCTTGAAAATAGTCCAGCGTTGCCGTCCCGTCAGCGTTCTGATAGTCGTCAGCCTCGCCAAGGTTCTGGTAAACATATTGCTCCTTTACCCATGCGCGGCCTTGCCATGTGCCGTATCCCTCGGATGTGCGGCGGTAACACATGGCAATGCCGTTGCCGACTGTCACCCAATGCCGTTTTCCGGCTGGTAGCTTGAGGCGGTTTGTTCTATTTTCAAGTCTCAGGCTTCGGTTCGCTCTGGCCATTCTAAAACTCCGTGCCAAACTGGTGCCAAACTAATGAGGAAGAACGCGCAAAAACAGTAAAACACAGTAACAGGCATAAATAAAGGG
Source organism: Pseudomonadota bacterium (assembly GCA_043806835.1). Taxonomy (GTDB): domain Bacteria; phylum Pseudomonadota; class Alphaproteobacteria; order Micavibrionales; family UBA2020; genus PALSA-926. The sequence goes on from JAZDGQ010000036.1 coordinate 3,741, forward strand.
TTTTCAAATGGTTAGGTTGTTTCTAGGTGTTTCCAGATGTACAGATTTCAACACTTTCACAGATGTAACACGAGTTCGAATCTCGTAGGGGACGCCAATTATATACTTAAGAGCGTCCAGAGAAGTTTTTTAACCCCATAAAAACCCAATAAATAAGCCATTTAACGTCCAGACCCTTCCAGAGAGATTCTTTGTAAGCCAGCCAGAATGAGTATATATTCAAGTATATATTTTAAAAGCTGGAGGCTATTATGCCCTTAACAGAACTCTCCATTAAAAGCCTGAAACCGCAGAAAAACCCCTATCGTAAAGCCGATGGCGGTGGCCTTTCCCTTGAAATCACCCCTGCCGGGGGCAAGCTGTGGCGCTGGCGGTACTATTTTAACGGCAAGCAGCAGGTACTCTCGTTGGGTAAATACCCTGCTGTATCGCTGTCAGAAGCCCGGAAACTGCGGGATGAAGCGCGGGAACTGGCAAAGGCTGGCAAGCACCCCACCCGTGAAAAGAAAGCCCGGAAGCTCCGCAGCGCCTACGCGGGAGAAAATACCTTCGAGAAAATTGCCCGGCGCTGGATGGAACTGAAACAAAAGGGGCTTCAGGGAAAATACCATAAACAATGTATGGCTCGTATGGAGCAGTATGTTTTCCCCATGATTGGAGCCTTGCCTATTACTGAAATCACCATCCCGGATGTTGTGCGCGTTGTCGAAAAAATAGGAAATCGTGGCACCATAGAAACCGCCAAGAAGATGAAACAGCTTATGGGGCAAGTATTCCGGTATGCTGCCCAGCGCGGCTTGTGCCAACATAATCCGGCGGCAGACTTGCGCGATATTCTGCCCTCCGTTGAAGAAAAACATTATGCCAGTATCGCCCCCGGCGAATTGCCAAAGCTGTTGCAGGCGATTGATGCCAGAGAGAACGACATGAGCAAAGCGGCTATGCAGTTGCTGGCTCTGACCTTTGTCCGTACAGGTGAGTTGATCGGCGCAAAGTGGGAAGAAATCGACTGGAACCGCGAAGAATGGTGCATCCCCAAAGAGAGGATGAAAATGAAGCGCCCCCACATGGTGCCGTTATCCCGCCAAACCCTCGCTGTCCTGAAAAATCTGCACACGCTCACAGGCGACAAGCCCCATGTCTTTCACAGCTTCGCCAGTAAATCCAAGCATATCAGCAATGGCACTGTGCTGATGGCGTTGCGGCGCATGGGCTATCGAAACCAGATGACCGGGCATGGTTTCCGCAGCCTTGCCAGCACCATCCTGAATGAAAAAGGTTATGCCCCCGATGTAATTGAACGCCAGCTTGCCCATGAGGACGGCGACAAAATCCGTTCTGCCTATAACCGCGCCGAATACCTGCTGGAGAGGAAAAAAATGATGCAGGACTACGCGGATATTCTGGATGCAATGAAACATGACCTGACCCCTGTCGAATATGCAGAACACAAACGGCGCATGGAGGCCGTTCGGAAAGAGCGGGAAGCGGAGGATCAGGCTATAAAGCAGGCGGCGCGGAAGAAGGCCGCGACGATCTGGCAGCCGTCATAGCCGCCATGGTAACAACGGCAGACTGTACCCATGTTCATGGCTGGCCCGGCATGGGCCAAACGGCCTGACGTATATTATGGGTAATAATTCAAAATGCCACGACTGAGTCCGGAATACAGCTCCCTTCATCAAAAAATCTTGACATAGTGAGTTTTGCGCGTATATTTCCTCATTCCGGCGAGGCCATGCGGCGGGGTAATTGAGATCCTCCGTAGGGAGTGTCACGCAGATAATACTTGAAAGCAGACGGTTATAACCATGTACGCAGTCATAAAAACCGGTGGTAAGCAGTATCGCGTCGCGAAAGACGACATCATTGAGGTTGAAAAGCTGGATGCCCCAGAGGGCGGTACGGTGACGCTGGATCAGGTTTTGCTCGTCGGCAGCGAAGGCAACGCCAAAATCGGCGCGCCGATTGTCATAGGAGCCAGCGTTGAAGCTACCGTGCTCAACCAGAAAAAAGACGACAAGATTATCGTTTTCAAGAAGAAACGCCGTCAGAACTATCGCCGCAAGAACGGCCACCGTCAGAATCTGACCGTACTGAAAATCACGGACATCAAGAGCTAGGGAGAAAAAACTATGGCACACCATAAGGCGGGCGGCAGTTCCAGAAACGGTCGCGACTCGGGCGGACAGCGCCTCGGCGTCAAGAAATACGGCAGCGAAATGGTCATTCCCGGCAATATCCTCGTTCGCCAGCGCGGCACGCAATACCATCCGGGCAAGTTCGTCGGCATCGGCAAGGACCATACCCTCTTCGCGAAAATCGCCGGACGGGTGAAATTCCACGGCGGGATCAAAGATCGTCAGTACATCTCGATCGTCCCTGAAACCGAAGCGGCCTGATATAAAAGGCCATGAAGGATTCCTGAAGACCGGGGGAATGACTTTCCCCGGTTTTTTATTGAGGCATATGGAACATGCGCTACGAAGCCATTATCTGGGATTGTGACGGCGTCCTGATCGACAGCGAGGCGCTCGCGTGCTCCGTCGAAGTTAAAATTCTCGAAGACCTTGGCTATAAAATACCGCTGGAGGACTACTACAGAAAGTTCCTCGGGAAAAGCCCGGCGCAGATGTTTGACGAGATCGAACGGGAAACCGGCCTGAAACTGGAGAAAAGTTTTCCGAACGACCTCCTTCTCGCAAGACAAAAGGAAATTTACAGCCAAAGCCTGCAGGCAACCGCCGGAATCCGTGACGTTCTCGATGCCCTGAATATCCCCATGGCCGTCGCTTCCGGCAGCAATCCTGAACTCCTCGGGTACGCCCTCGGTCTCACGAATCTTGCCGAGTGTTTTAACGGCCATATTTACAGCGCCGAGCTGGTGAAAAAAGGGAAGCCCGCACCCGACATCTTCCTACACGCCGCCGGAAAATTGAATGTTCCTCCCGAAAGATGCCTCGTCGTCGAAGACAGCATCCACGGCATCAACGCCGCAAAAGCGGCGGGCATGGATGTTTACGCCTACCTTGGCGGGAGCCATATGACGCAAAAAATGCGGGAGGACCTCCTCAACATGGAAGTGCAAGCCTCTTTAAATCACATGCAGGAGCTATTGCCCCTCCTGCACGTTCAACCCAAAACAGCCGCCGGATAAGAAAATGAAATTCCTCGACGAAGCGAAGATATATCTCGAAAGCGGAAAAGGCGGCGCCGGATGCGTCAGCTTCCGCCGCGAGAAATTCATCGACATGGGCGGCCCCAACGGCGGGAACGGCGGGCGCGGCGGGCATGTTATTTTCGAGTGCGTCGAAAATCTCAACACCCTCATCGATTTCCGCTACACGCAGCATTTTCGCGCCGAAGTCGGACACCACGGCCAGGGATCCAACAAATCCGGCAAGGACGGCAAGGATTTGGTCGTCAAGGTGCCTCTTGGCACCGTTATTCTTGACGAGGACAAGGAAACCGTCCTCGCCGACATGATGACGCCGGGCGAACGCATGATCTTCCTCAGAGGCGGCGACGGCGGGTTCGGCAACGCGCATTTCAAATCCGCCACCAACCGCGCCCCGCGCAAATCCCTTCCCGGCTGGCCGGGCGAGGAGCGCGCCGTCTGGCTGCGCCTGAAACTGATCGCCGATTCCGGCATCATCGGACTGCCCAACGCAGGGAAATCGACCTTCCTCGCCGCCGTCTCGCGCGCGAAACCGAAGATCGCCGATTATCCCTTCACCACAATCATTCCCAACCTCGGCGTCATCCACGTCCACGACAACGAGTTCGTGATGGCCGACATTCCGGGGCTGATCGAGGGCGCGCATGAAGGGCACGGCCTCGGCACGCGCTTCCTCGGCCACGTCGAGCGCACATCCGTCCTCCTCCACCTGATCGACATGACGCAGGACGACATCGTCGGCGCGTACAAAACCGTCCGGGCCGAACTGAAAGCCTACGGCGGCGGGCTCGCCAAAAAGCCGGAAGTCATCGCGCTGAACAAAATGGACGCGCTGGGCAAGGAACTCGCCGAAGACCAGCAGAAAATCCTCTCCAAGGCCATCCGCAAAAAAGTGCACATCCTCTCCGCCGTCAGCGGCGAAGGCGTCGAAAACGTCCTGAGGGAGATATGGAAGCATATTGAAAAAGTACGCACATAAGGAAAAGCAGGGAAGTTTTCCAGCGAATATTTTTTGCCACCTATAATTCAGACCGAAACCCTCCTTTGTTCAAAGGAGGCCGGGTGTTTAGTCCCACAGTATGCCGGAAGAAGATACAACCACATACGGAGGGACTAAACAACTAAACAGTCAGGATTATTAGCGAGACAACTTGCTCAATTCACCAAGCGCTTTCGTAGTACAGTCGCTAACCTTCATGCTGCTGTCGATTGGAAGTGTAATAGGGCCTTTGGGCCCGGTCACCACAACGCTATCGACACCCTTTCCGCAAGCATCCATGATATTGTCCAAAAGCGGATTGCCGGTGCTCGACGCAACCGCCACGGGCGCCGATGTTACAGTAGTCGTCACAGGATCAATATGCAGCGTAGAGTTAGCAACAGAACTAGCATTGTTGACAATGGCATCAACATTGTTAACCACGTTATCAGGCTGATCTATACAACCGCTAAGCAGTGCGGCAGCAGCGGTAAGAGCAATAACCGCAAGAGGGACCGCAAGAGGGACAAGAATCGGAGCTACCGTATTAAAAGCTCTCATCGCCTTGCCCTTCATAGTTCCTATGCTTTCCTTTATAGTTCCTATGCTTTCCTTTAAATGCAAATTCATAACTAACTCCTTTGTTAACATTTGAACATCATTTCTGTTACCATATGTACATGTTTAACCAATTCTTAAGTGATTCGTCAAGTGTTATTTTAAATAACTGCAAAAGTCATGAATGCGCCAATTTTTAATAAGTTCCTATATTTATCAAATGGTTATATAATGTGACTCCAGATCAAGGGTTGTCGCCACCGGACAGCAAAGCAGGTATCTGGTGGGCTGTTTTGCCCCTCCGTATAGATTAAGGCAATAAAGGATTCCCGACATGAAAACAAAAACCGCCCCGCAACCCAAGTATCTGAAAGACTATAAAAAGCCGGATTTCAGGATCGGCAGCCTCCATCTGGTTTTCGACATCCGCGACGGCGCAACGACGGTAAAAGCCAAAACAACATACGAACGGGTCAACAGAGAAGCAAAAAATCTCGTGCTGGACGGAGAGAAACTCGTTTTGAAATCGGTGGCGATGAACGGCGAAGAGCTTTCCCAAAACCGCATCGCCGCCGACCAGAACACCCTGACCGTCATGGCCGTTGGCGATGCGTTCACGCTTGATATCGTCACGGAAATCTGTCCGGAGAAAAACACCGCGCTGGAAGGATTATACAAGTCCAGCGGGAATTACTGCACGCAGTGCGAACCGGAGGGTTTCCGCAAGATCACCTATTATCTTGACCGTTCGGACGTGATGGCCAAATTCACCACGCGCATCGAGGCCGACAAAAAATCCTGCCCCGTCCTCCTGTCGAACGGTAACTGCATCGAAAGGGGCGACCTCGGTGCCGGACGCCACTTCGCCGTCTGGGAAGACCCGTTCCTGAAGCCCTGCTATCTCTTCGCTCTCGTCGCCGGAAACCTTGGCCGCGTCAGCGACGACTACATGACCATGAGCGGAAAAAAAGTCGGCCTCAATATCTACGTCAACCCCGGCAACGAAAACAAATGCGCCCATGCCATGCAGTCCCTGAAGCGCGCGATGAAATGGGACGAGGAAAAATACGGCTGCGAATACGACCTCGACGCCTTCAGCATCGTCGCCGTCGATGACTTCAATTTCGGCGCGATGGAGAACAAAAGCCTCAATATCTTCAATTCCAGGCTCGTTCTCGCCAAACCGGAAACCGCGACGGACGCCGACTATCTGGCGATAGAGGGCGTCGTGGCGCATGAATACTTCCACAACTGGACAGGCAACCGCATCACCTGCCGCGACTGGTTCCAGCTGAGCCTCAAGGAAGGCCTGACCGTCTTCCGCGACCAGTGCTTCTCGGCGGACATGAATTCCGCAGCCGTGCTGCGCATCGACGACGTCCAGACGCTGCGCAACGCGCAGTTCCCCGAGGACGCCAGCCCGATGGCGCACCCAGTCCGCCCCGACAGCTACATCGAGATCAACAACTTCTACACTCCCACCGTCTACGAAAAGGGCGCGGAGGTGATCCGCATGATGCACACCCTCCTCGGCGCGGAAAAATACCGCAAGAGCACCGACCTTTACTTCCGGCGGCACGACGGGCAGGCCGTCACCTGCGACGATTTCGTCCAGTGCATGGTGGATTCCTCCGGCGTCGATCTCGGCCAGTTCAGGCTCTGGTACAGTCAGGCGGGAACGCCGGAAATCACCGCGAAGGGCGCCTACGACGCGGCCAAAAAGACCTACACGCTGACGCTGGAACAGAAAATTCCCGACACCCGCGGGCAGACCGGCAAGAAGCCGATGCATATGCCGATACTGACGGGGTTGCTGGGCGCGAAAGGACAGGATTTGCTGCCGGAAAAAACCCGCACGCTGTACCTGAAGGAAAAAAAGCAGAGCTTCATATTCGAAAATATCGCGGAAAGACCCGTACCTTCCCTCCTGCGCGGATTTTCGGCGCCGGTGAAGCTGGACTCGGGACTTACGGAAGACGAACTGCTCTTCCTGATGGCGCACGACACCGACGGCTTCAACCGATGGGATGCCGGGCAGACCTACCTGCAACGGCTGATCCTCAACAAGCCGGAGCACATTCCCAAAGCCTGTTTTGACGCCTTCCATGCCCTTATAACAGACAAAAAAGCGGACAAGGCCCTGATCGCCAAGGCGCTCACCCTGCCCTCCGAAACCTGGCTGGCGCAGATGATGGAAACGATTGACGTTGACGGCATCCACGCCGCGCGCAAATTCGTCATGGAAAGCATCGGCAAAAAATATCTTCCCGACCTGAAAAAACTTTATCAAGAGAACGCCGACAGCGGCGCCTACAGCGTTTCTCCGGAATCCGTCGGCAGGCGCTATCTGAAAAACACCGCGCTCCGCTATATTCAGGCGGCGGATGACAGTCTCTCCGTGCAGCTCGCGCTGGAGCAATACAAAACCGCCGGAAACATGACGGACAAGGCAGCCTCGCTCGGCATCCTGACCCATACGAAAACGGACGAACGCGCCTTCGCCTTCGACGATTTCTACAAGGCCTGGAAGCATGAACCCCTGATGCTCAACAAATGGTTCAGCCTGCAAGCCGTGGCGGACCGCCCGGACGCGCCGGAAATCGTCCTTCGGCTCACGCAGCATCCCGATTTTACCTATAAAAACCCGAACCGGCTGCGCGCGCTGATCGGCGGTTTCAGCTCCGGCAATCAGAAATGGTTCCATCGCGCGGACGGCGCGGGCTACAGGCTTCTGGCGGAAACCGTCCTGCGGGTGAACGGCATCAATCCGTCAACGGCGGCGCGTCTGTTAAGCCCCCTCCGGCAATGGCGCAAGTACGACCCCTCCAGAAAACACTTGATGGAAAATGAATTAAAACGCATTCTGTCAGAGAAGGATATTTCCAACGACGTTTACGAAATTGCGTCAAAAAGTCTGGATTGAAAATGTCTGAAGAACAAAAAACCTGCCGCATCTGCCTGCTGCCTCTCAACGAATACGACATGGGCGAAAAGAACGGCTACAAACTTCTGGCCTGCGAGGCCTGCGGCTCGGTCATGGTGAGACCGTGGCCGACCCAGGCCGATCTGAACGCTTTTTTCGGAGATATTCAGCCGGAGATCGTTCACTTCCCAAAGCCACAGGCCGAAATCGACAATGCCGGAAAGATACTCCGGAAGATTACCGGTAACTTTACCGGACGGCGTTTTCTGGATGCCTCGTGCCATCAGGGCTACGCCGTGATGGCCGCAAAAAAACTCGGGTTTCAGGCCAAAGGCATCGACTCTCACGACTTTTTCATCTCCTTCGCCAAGGACAAATACGATGCCGACCTGTTCGAACACGTTTCGGTGCAGGACTATGCAGCAAGAGGGGAGCAGGCCGAGATCATTTTCTCCGTCGAGAGCCTTTGCGAGCAGATCGATCCGGACGGATATATGGAGGCGCTGTCCAAAATCATCGCGCCGGGCGGCGCGCTTTACGTGCAGGAACCGGATGGCAACAGCTTCCACCTTCCCAAAAAATTCGCCGACTGGGATTACATCGATCCCCCCGTGAATTTTTCATGGCTCTCGGAAAAAGGCATGGAAAGCCTCCTTGCCCGTCACGGGTTCAAAATCCGGAAGAAATTCTTCACATGGGGGCCCTTTATGCGCCTGATTGCCGTGAAGAAATAGAGGACTGCCAATTTCTCTTGACATAAACATCAAAGAGGTCTACGGTCATCTGTAAGATACTCCCGAAGACTGGGAATGGTGCCGATGGAGTTAACGATGCCTCCGAAGAAGTCTGTCGTCATAAAAGAGGTTCTGACCGATCCCGGTGTCGATTTCAACATCGCCAATGTGGTTCTGTTCGCAGGCATCAGCAAGCTGGGGCTGGAGGCCAACGTTGTCGCCTTGGGCATATCGGTCGTGTCCAAGATACTGGACGAAACCAAGCCAGCTTACCTTCAGAAATTACCCAAATTTTTCCAAAAAATCCTTCATGATCCTAAAACAACCTTATTCACAAGCGGCATAGCGTTGACCATCGTCGGGGTGGCCGCGCTGGCAAGCGGGGCCACCGGGGCATGGATACCGGCTGCCGCCGGGTTTCTGGCCGCCGCCGGCAAATTCACGACCGCTGAAAGCCTCGCAAGCGCGGAACGTGAAAAAAACAAAAAGGGCGATGCTTCCCCAACTGAAAAAAACAAAAGAGGATGGCTGTCCACTTTTCTCAGGAGGCCGGACCTTTATATAAACGCCAGTTTCGCCGTCGCGGGCCTGATGTCCGGAGGGGCGACGCTTCTGGTGCTGCCGGTCATCGCCGTATCCGGCTGGATCGCCTACCAGAACAGCCGTCAGAACAAACCCGAATATACGGGATACCCGCTCGTGCTTGCCGCCGCCGCCGCTGCCTTTCATGCCGGCGTGGGGATCATGAACGGCAACTGGCTTCCCGGCATTTCCGCCGCGATGGCCGCAGCCGTCCTGCTCAACATAGAATGCAGACTGACCCCGGGCGGCGGCAAAAAGATTTTGAGCGACATCAAGGGCAGCCTTGCGCGGCTGCTTGGCAGAGGCAAAAAAGCGGAGAACGCTCCCGCGAAAATGCCAACGCCTTCGATAGTGCAATCCCCGGAAAAAATCCTTCCGGCGAACGGGGATCTTTCCATTGGATTTAATGTGACCGCCGCGAATGAAAACATCCCGTCTGACCTGATCCTAAAAAAGACCAAAAGCGTTCCTTCACACGGGATTCATTGACGGAGCTCTTCCACACAGATCCCCTATGCGCCTGATTGCCGTGAAGAAATAGGAAACGGCGAATAATAAACCGGAAAAAGAACCGCTCAAAAATTTATAACCTCTCCGACAGGTAGGAACGCATGGAAACGACCGCGACATACAAGATCAGCGGCATGCACTGCGCCGCCTGCGCCGGAAACATCGAAAAGAATCTTGGTAAGACCGGCGGCGTCGGCAAGGCCAGCGTCAATTACGGCACTGAAAGCCTTAACGTCACGTTCGACACGGACAAAATGAGCCCGCAAGGTCTCGCGGATGAGATCGCGTTGATGGGCTATACTCTCGTCATCCCGAAAGAGGATTCGTCATCTTCCACATCCCCCCTGCCCGACATGAAAGCGGAAAAAAGGGCGGAGATGGAGACGCTGCGGCGTGAAACATTGATCTCCATGCCGTTGATCGCCGTCAGCGCCGGCATCATGGCCTGGGAAGTGTTCGGGGAGACCGGCATTCTGCCGCCGCCGAATGCGGTCTGGGAAGGATTTTTTCACCACCTGCTGCCGCTGATGGCGACCTGCATGCTGTTCGTGGTCGGCGTGTCCTACCTGAAAGGGCTTTACCGTTTTCTGCGCCACGGCGTGGCCAGCATGGACGCGCTCATCGGCCTTGGCACGGTTACGGCCTATGTTTACAGCTTTGTTCTGACGGCCTTCGAGGACTCCCTGCGCGGCTTTCTGAATGTTGGGCATTCCTACTACGACGTGGCGATTGTCGTGATCGGATTCATCACGCTCGGCAGATATCTCGAGGCGCGCGCAAAGCTCAAAACCGGGGATGCCATCGAAAAGTTGCTGGGCTTGCAGGCGAAAACCGCACTCGTCCTGCAGGACGGCAGGGAAAACGAGGTTGCAGCCGATCAGGTGAAACCCGGCGACGTTATCATCGTCAAGCCCGGCATGAAAATTCCCGTCGATGGCGTGATCGTCGGCGGCGCATCGCACATTGATGAATCGATGGTGACCGGGGAACCCATGCCCGCCGCACGCACCACAGGAGACGCTGTAATCGGCGGCACGCTCAACACGACAGGCAGCTTTAATTTCCGCGCCACGAAAACAGGGGCAGACACGCTTCTGGCGCACATCATCCGCATGGTCGAAACGGCTCAGAGCAGCAAGGCTCCCATTCAGGCGCTGGCGGACAGGATTTCCGCCGTGTTCGTCCCCACGGTGCTGGTCACGGCCTTCGTGTCGCTCGCGGCATGGCTTTTCTTCGGACATGAAGCCTTAGGCTTCGCCGCCGCGCTCAGCCACGGCCTCACCTCTTTCGTCGGCGTGCTGGTCATCGCCTGCCCCTGCGCTCTCGGCCTTGCGACACCGACGGCGATCATCGTCGGCGTGGGAAAGGGAGCGCGGAACGGCATTCTTGTCAAGGATGCCGCCACGCTTGAAAACCTGACGCATATCGATACGGTGCTGCTGGACAAGACGGGCACGCTCACAAAAGGCAAGCCGGAACTGGTCGGCCTTGAAGCCAAATCCATATCGGAAAATGACGCGCTCTCCATTCTCGCGGCCCTTGAAACCCTGTCCGGACACCCCATCGCTCACGCCATCGTGACCGCCGCCGGAGAACGCGGCCTTGAACTGAAAGCTGTTTCAGAATTCGAAGCCCTGCAAGGCAGAGGGCTGAAGGGAACTTTGGACGGCATGGAATATTTCGCAGGCAATGCGCGGCTTCTCGCTGAACTGGGGTTGTCAGCCGATGCCGCCGTTGTCGAGGCCGGAACCACGCAGGGCAAGACGCCCGTTTTTCTCGCCACAAAAAAAGAACTTCTGGCGCTGGCGTGGGTGGCGGACGCGGTGAAGCCTGAAGCAAAACAGGCCGTGGCCGACCTTCAGGCTCTCGGCCTTGATGTCATGATGCTAACAGGGGATAACAAGAATACAGGCCGTTATATCGCCGATCTCGTCGGCATCAGGACCGTTATCGCTGAAGCCCTGCCTCAGGACAAGCTGGAGCATGTCAAAAAGCTGCAACAACAGGGTCGCCACGTCGCCATGGCGGGCGACGGCATCAACGATGCGCCCGCGCTGGCGCAGGCCGATGTCGGAATCGCGATGGGGTCCGGCGCGGACGTCGCCATCGATACGGCGGGCATCACGCTGCTGCATGGCGACATCACAAAGCTTGTCAAATCCGTGCATCTCTCGCGCCAGACCATGCGCGCCATCCGGCAGAACCTGTTCTGGGCCTTCGCGTTCAACATCATCGGCATTCCGCTGGCAGCGGGAGCTTTCTATCCCGTGTTGGGCTGGGCGCTGTCGCCGGTCTTCGCGGGCGCGGCAATGGCATTTTCAAGCGTCGCCGTCGTGTCCAACTCTCTGCGTTTGAAATTCAGAAACTTCCCCTCTTCTCACGCCGAATATCCTGAGCTTCCGGGATCGGTATGAGTCCTGATTTGCGGTGGATGACAATGAAGAGCTGAATTTTTCAAAAAAATATCTGTGACAGAAGCTTTTTTTATTGACAGAGTGCCATAAATCAGTTACTTTCAGTCTTTACAGTCCAAAAATTGGCAATAAACCCCTAAACTTGGAGGAACACATGAAAGACACTCTCAAAGAAAAACATACGAAAGCATCTGACACGGAAAAAGGCAAAGGCACTGAAAAAAAAGAAGTTCCTTTCGCAGAAGGCAAGCGGAAAGTCATGAGAGAAACTGGCCCAAACCACAGATATTAGGTCAAGGCACCTACAAATCCATAGACTTGCTGTAAATCGGTTGCAGCAATCCGGAAAAATAACCACACAACTGTTATTCTGAGCGAAGCCAAAGAGTTCCCCTTTAAAACAAGGGGAGCTCTTTGGCTTTGTTCGGAATGGCGAAGAGTACGTTTTTTTGGGGCGCCCTTTTTTCAGGCTGACCCCCGCTTGGATTTATGCCCCGCCATGCCGTGGAAGTAGCCGTTGGAAAATTTTTCCTTGGGCAGCAGTTTCTGAAGTTTCCGGGAGGCTTCCGTGGCTGTTATTTTCTTATCCAGCGTTTCTTTGGTGAGGCTGATGACTTTCACCATGTCGCAGTCGTGCGGCGACAGCCTGAAGTATGCCACGCCCGCATCTTTCATGGGCTGAAGCCCTTCAAGCAGGTCAATATAGCTGTCGGAAAGCGTCTGAATGCCGTTGATGGCCAGAAATGGCTTGCTTTCCATCGTATGCAGGGTCATTCCGTCAGTGTCTTTTCCGCAGACGAACTGGCAGTTGTCTTTCGACAGCTTGCCCGCCCTTGCGTGGTAGCATCGGGAGGAGAGCGCGAGCGGCGTTCTCCCGAAAACCTGAACCTCTATATCGGCGCGGTTTTTCCTCGCTTCGGCGGCCAGCGCCCCGATGGAGGAAAAGGGCATCTCCGGCAGAAGGCAAAAACGCCTCGCACCCTTTTTCGCAAGCCAGGAAAGTGTCTCTTCGTTGTAGACGTTGATATACGGCCCGATGACGTGCGGACGTCCATTAAGGTGCAAAAGGGCGGAGACATCGTTGGCCTCAATCATCGTTTTTTCATCAGCGGCCAGTTCGCGGACGGCCTGCGCTTCCCGCTTGTTCATGACCATCGCGAGGGAGGAGAGGACGATTTCCTTTTTCGCCTTTTTGAGCCGTTTCAGGACATCGGGGAGGACGGTGGCGTAAAACGGCGTGCGCTTCGAGCAGACGACCTCACCGACATAAACGGAATCGACCGACGCCTCGTCCGCGATCCTGAAATAAAAATCGCGCCATTTTTCCGGCGTCCAGTTGAACAGCACCGGCCCCAGCGTCAGTTTCGCAGGACTGTCCTTTTTCACCGCCATGTTTTTTTATAGACCCCCTCCGTCGATTGCCCGCCCTCGGCGAGGCGCATCAGGGTGTCCGTCTTGACGGTTCTCCCTCTGGAATAATCGCTGAGCGCCTGGCGGAAAGCGGAGACAACCGCCTCGATATAGGCGCGCCCCCGCTGGCGGCCTTCGATCTTCAGCGCCGATACGCCGGATTTCAGAAGGTCCGGCAGCATGAAGAGGGCGTTGAGGCTGGTGGGCTCCTCGAAAATATAACTCGCCTGACCGTTCAGCCTGTAACGGCCCTTGCACAGGGTCGGATAGCCCGCCGCCTCGCCTTTTGCAAAGCGGTTGATGGTGAAGTCCCCCAGCTTCGAGGCCATCGCGCCGTCCTTTTCCTGCATATACCGGACATGGCTGGCGGGAGAGCAGGCTCCGCCGACGTTGGGGGATTTTCCCGTCGCGTACGAGGAAAGAAAGCAGCGCCCCTCCGCCATGACGCAAAGCCCCCCGAAGGCGAATATCTCCGTTTCGCAGGGGATGACCGGGTTGAGCGCGGCGATCTCGGGCACCGTCAGCACGCGCGGCAGGACGACGCGCTTCACGTTGAAGGACTCGCAGTAATACCGGATGGCATCCTCGTTCGAGGCGGAGGCCTGAACCGATAAATGCAGCCTCAGACCGGGGTGTTTTTCAGCCGCATAGGCGGCGAGACCCATATCGGCCACGATAACGGCATCTGCTTCGAGGGATGCGACATCGTCCACGGCCTTCTTCCAGAGGGGGATGTTCCCCGGTTGCGGAAAGGTGTTGACGGTGACGTAAACCTTCGCGCCGCGCGCGCGGGCGTATGCGATTCCGGCGGCCATTTCGTCGCGGCTGAAATTGAGGCCGGGGAAGTTCCGCGCATTGGTCTCATTGCGGAACCCGCAGTACACGACGTCCGCGCCGGCATCGACGGCCACATGAAGGGCTCCGGGCGTCCCCGCCGGACATACCAGTTCGGGAAGCTTTTTCCTGGAGATGGGGACGGCTTTCACGATCTGAATATTCCTAAGAGCGCGGGCCTGACCTCATTGTGCAGCGTGTGAAAAATTTTATACCCCAGCCGGAGGGGATACCCGCCCGCGCCCATGGCGTGAATGGCGTCGCGGATGATGTCGATATCCGCGTCGTCCAGCGCGTTCCTGAGCGCGACCACCGCTTCGGTGTCGCCTTCGATGGTGATATCCCGGCTGAAAAAAAGGGCGTCGCCGTCGCTATTGCCCTGAGCCAGCTCGAACAGCCTGGGGAGAGGGCTGCGGATGATGGCGTCCGCCTTCGGCGCATCCTTCCTGAAATGGACGCGCACATCCCTCTTTTTCGGCAGCAGGAGCAGGACGAAGGGGGTGTCCGTGACGTCAATCAGGTAGCGGCATTTGGTATGCGATCCCAGACGGTCAAAAATTTCAGGGTGCCGGTCAGCCACGGCGCAAAACGCGAATCTTGCCAGATGCTCCAGAAGGCGTAAGCTCAACATGGACATTTCCACAGATTATGAAGTACAACTGTATCGTCAAAACGTATGCCGGAACTTGGTACAGGTCAAGGGCAATCGGGGAACATGAAAAAGGCAAACAGCAAGAGCTTGCAGGACTTTTTAGGGAAGCTCGAGAGTATCGGACAACTCGTCCGTATTGAACAGCCGGTTAGCACTGTTCTGGAAATGACGGAGATTCACAAGCGTGTTTTATCGGAACGGGGATCTGCCCTGTTGTTCGAGAAACCCCTGTTGCCAAATGGTAAAATCAGCCCCATTCCTGTGGTATGCAATTTGTTCGGCACTGTGGAACGGGTCGCAATGGGGCTGGGATGCCCTGCGGACGGGTTTCAGGAGTTCGGTCGCTGGCTGGCGCAGATGAAGCAGCCGCATCTTCCGGGGAGCCTGATCGGCACACTGGGCAGGTATGGCGATATCAAAGCTGTGATGGCGATGAAGCCGGAAATTCTCCGCACAGCGGCGCCGGTACAGGAAATCGTGCGGCGCGGAAAAGATATTGATCTGAGCACTCTGCCCATCCAGTCCTTCTGGCCGGGGGAGCCTGCCCCGTTAATCACCTTCAATCTTGTCATGACGCGCCCGCCGGACAGCGAGGATACGGCGGATTACAACGTCGGCATCTATCGCATGCAGGTGATCGGGCGCGACAAACTCATTGCGCGGTGGATGGAGCATCGCGGCGGAGCGCGGCACTTTCAGCAATGGAAGAAGCTGGGGAAAGACATGCCGATGGCGGTCGCAATCGGGGCTGACCCGGCCACGCTGCTTTCCGGCGTCATGCCGTTGCCGGACACGATTTCCGAGTTACATTTTTCCGGTCTGCTCCGGAAGGAAAGGCTCCGGCTTGTGGCGTGCAAGACCGTTCCCATGCTCGCGCCCGCCCATGCGGAGATCGTGCTGGAAGGCGTCGTTTCCGCCACGGAGACGGCGATGGAAGGCCCTTACGGAGACCATACCGGCTATTTCAACAGCGTCGCGCCGTTTCCGGTTTTCAAAGTAACGGCCATCACCATGCGGAAGAATCCGGTGTATCTGTCCACCTATCTGGGACGCCCTCCGGACGAGGCTTCGACGATGGCGACGGCGCTGAACGATGTTTTTCTTCCCTTGTTGCAACAGCAGTTCCCGGAGATTGTCGATTGCTGGCTGCCGCCGGAAGCCTGCTCGTACCGCATCGCGGTCATTTCCATCCGCAAGAGGTACGCGGGACATGCGCGGCGCATGATGCTGGCGTTCTGGTCGTACCTCTACCAGTTCAGCTACACCAAGATGATTATCGTCGTGGACGAGGACATCGACGTCCGCAACTGGACGGACGTGATCTGGGCGGTCTCCACCCGCATGGACGCCTCGCGCGATCTGGTGGTGCTCGAGAATACGCCGATTGATTATCTCGATTTCGCCTCGCCGGTCAGCGGTCTGGGCGGCAAGTTCGGCATCGACGCGACGAACAAGATCGGCGGCGAGACCACGCGCCAGTGGGGTCGCCCCCTCGCCATGGACGAAAAGACGATCCAAAGGGTGGATGGTCTGTGGGGCGAGTTGTTTGGTGCGAAGGGGAAGAAGAGGAAGAGGTAGCTTCCAAAACAACCGTCATGCCCGCCTTGCGCGGGCATCTGGAAGGCTGTCCAGCCGTCATATAGACTCATAAGACGCGCGGACGCGCTACCAGACCCTTAGCAAAAGGCGGGGGTGACGGGGGTAGTGAATCGTTACTTCACTTGCCGTTTACCAAACCACACCAATTTGCTAAACAAATATAGAGCACTTCTAAAAATCCCTCCTGTCATTCTGAGAGAGCGTAGCGACCGAAGAATCCCCTCTGTAACAGCCAGAAGAAAGAACAAGTATGAACACCCCGAAAATTTGTGCATCTTTTGTCAAATGTATTTTTGATTTTCAAAATCTGCTTTCCGGCTTTTTGGCCATTGCCGCCGCCGTGATTACTGCATTGGTTATTTGGAAGAGCGCGAACCTGCCTCTGGAAAAACAAAGAAAAGAAAAATTGGAAACGGAGAAACGTCAGAGGCAATTTATAAGTTTTTTGCTGGCGCATGAATTTCGTTTGCTTGCAAGCCGTGCACTACAGGCCAAAGGTACGATAAAGGTCACAATCGCGGCCAATGCGAACGTAACCGATCAGACGCGTGAAAAAACGATACTCAGCTTACACCCTGCTATACAAGAATGGGAATTCATGTCGTTACTGCCTCAGGATCTTTTTCAAGAGATAATGGTTCTATCTCGTAAGGTGGAAGATCATAATTTTGACATGAAACGGGCGGGAGGCTCTTTTGGCGATGACAACTTCCAACGCATTGTTCAGCAACACGCACAGGAAATACATGATCTTGCGTTCAAGCTTTCCAACAAGCTTATAGGGGCTGGGAGATAAAGCCAGTGTACTTAACTCAATCTAAAAATATGGTCTTTATCTAGGGTTGAACTGAAAGCAAATTTACCAAACAAAAGATAGATAATAGGAGAAACACATATGCTACGCCTAATAAAAAAAATACTAGTAAAAATATTTCTAAGTATTAAAACTAAAGTAACTGAAAAAGAGATGGCTGATATTTATTTGAGGTGGC
>JAZDGQ010000037.1:0-50384 GCA_043806835.1 Pseudomonadota bacterium
GGCCTGATCGAAGCAGGTCAGCCCCTCGGTCGGGTCGCTATGCTTGAGAATCTGCCGTTCATAAGCCTTGTCCCTGGTTCGCACGGCATCCGAATGGCGCATCTGGATATCCATGATCTGCTGGTTGCAGCCCGGCGCCAGCTGCGCCCGCGCCGCCGTGACCGGAAGGCCGAGAAGGAGGAAGACCAGCAGAGCGGGAAAAAAGGCTCTTCTCATTTTAAAATCCTCATGGACACGCAACGCCGAGATCCGCCAGCGCCAGAACGTCTGCGGAGGTCTTACAGACGGAGAAATCCGGAATGATCCAGGGCGCTATGCCCGGAGTCGGCAGGGCGGCGATGGCCAAGTTCAGGTCGGAAAAGACGTTCTGACCCGCCGAGGCATCCCAGCTGGACATGAAATCGTCTCCGACGACGAAGGGCGCCACGGGGACGGGATAAGCTCCCGCAACGCCATTCACCAGATCGTTGAAGGTGGCGAAGGGAGCGCCCGTTTCTATCCCCTCCGTCCTGACCAGATCCCACAAATCCGCCATTCCCGTGCAATTGAAGGGAGGTGCAGGCATGGGGGTCTCGAGTATTGTTGCGTCAGTAGGGCCGGCGACCGCATAATTGATCGTTCCGCTCTGGAACCCTATGGCATTGGCAAAGTTCCCGACCCAGGCGCCTCCGCAAGCCAGCTTCCTGTTCCCGTAGCAGTTTCCGTTGCCCTTCCCGTTCGGACACACGAATCCGCATGCGTTCCCGTCCCCGTACCAGCTTTGAAGAGCCGGGGTGATAATGGGCGTCAGCTGAACGGTGAAATCCCCGGAGAAAATACTGCCGCCCGTCTTG
Source organism: Pseudomonadota bacterium (assembly GCA_043806835.1). Lineage (GTDB taxonomy): Bacteria > Pseudomonadota > Alphaproteobacteria > Micavibrionales > UBA2020 > PALSA-926. The sequence continues at coordinate 834 of JAZDGQ010000037.1, forward strand.
GCGGAGATGTTCGCCGCCTGGTTGAAACAGCTCATGGCAAGGACGCTGTCCGGCTGCGAGATCAGTTGACTGATGACCGCGACGTCATAGGCCACCTGGGCTTGCGCCTTGGCTTTCATGGCCGTCATCACCAGAGGATTGCATCCTTCGACGACCTGCGCCTGGGCGCTGGAGAACGTGAGGCAACCCACAGATACAACCGATAAAAAAAGTTTTACGAAACTTCTGAATATGCGACGCACCATGATACAAACCCCGATCTGCCTTTGTCCTTACACTCTAGCGAAATTTGCTCCAAATGTCTTGTATATTTATCATGAGATCGCTTAAGTTTCTAATATCTGAAGAGGAATTATACCTTATTATGCGAATTTCAGGAGGAATTTACCGGGGACGGACCCTTTCCTCCCCAAAAGGCGGGGATACACGTCCCACCAGCGACAGGGCGCGGGAGGCGATTTTCAACATCCTTCGCCACGGCAACTGGCATCATGGCGTGCTGAAGGAAGCGACAGTGCTGGATGTCTTCGCCGGCACCGGCGCTATGGGAATCGAAGCTCTTTCGCAAGGAGCCCTGCACGCCGTCTTCATCGAACGGGATCATACGGCGGCGGCAGTCTGCCAGAGCAATATCGACGCGCTGGGGGAAACGGAGCGCGCCGCCGTTTTCAAGTTCGACGCAGCGGATCCCGTTCCCCGACCCCTCTATCTCGAGCAGCGCTCCCTGGTCTTTCTGGATCCGCCGTATGGCAAATACATGGGCGCTGAGACCCTGAAGGGGCTTGTGGACAAGGACTGGCTCAGGGAACAGGCCGTCTGCGTGCTGGAGATGTCGAAAAAAACCCCCGAGATCCTCCCCGCCGGGTTCACGGTCAAGGACGAGCGCACTTACGGCATCGCGAAGGTGCAGTTTTTGGTATGGGAGCCGTGATAAACTGAATCGTCAGTTGTTGAAAGCAGTCTGCCGCCGATACTTTCCGTCGGGAACCCAGAATTTCTTCGTATCCGGAATTTCCGAGAGGATTTTGTACACCTCATCATCGAAATTCTCAATGTGTACTTCCCCAAATACGATATTTTTCGCTTCAGGATATTTTTCTTTAAGAAGAAATGCGCTCAATTGTTCGGGAGCAAGAGAATATTTCTGGATTACATCGCCTTCAATTTTATACCTGATGACTTCTTTTTTATTGCTTTCTTTAATCATGAGGAAAGTATAGCTGCCCGCTTTCAGTGTTCTTGCAGTCATAGGGACATAACTCTTTTCTTTCTTCTCTCTCTCATCAAGGGTATCAATCTGATATGTGCCCCCTTTGTCAACTATGCCGTACCCTTCTTTGTCTTCGCCATTCCATTTTCCCAGGAGCGCCGGATCAATAATGCCCTTATCCCAGTAGGGTCCAAAATCTCCCACTGGTATGCAGGAAGAAAGAAACAGGGCAGTCAGACACAACAAGATTTTTTTCATTTTAACCTCAATTTTTTATTTACCCACTCCGGCGACAAATTTCCGCTGAACCCTGCTGAAAGCAGCTCCGAAAGCGGCCTGTATCTCCGGCAGACTGTCGCCGGAGGCTTTCTCCTCGGCGCTGCCTTCAAAAGAAACAAGGGGCACCCTCTCCGGATGACTGAGAAGGCTGGCTATCATCCGTATTTTGACAACGGGAGCGGAGACTCCCTGCCCGTACCCGGCATGAAACGCCCGGATTTCCGTTTTCAGAATCCTGTTGCCGGAGATTCCCGTCCCATCCGTCGTCACGGTTTTGAACACCCCCGATTTTTCCAGCGTTTTCGTCAGATTGTCCTGAACCAGCACCGGCAGAAACTCCGACCATCTGGCTCCCGCGTAGTAATCCCATCGCTTTCCGTCCCTGACCAGCGCGATCCGGTAGGTGTCCAGTTCCGGCGCCGCGACCGGCAGGGCGACAATCAGGCTGTCGGCGCCGGACAGATGCCGGGTGTCCTCGAGGGGCGCAAGAGCGAACATAAAAGCCCTGCCCGTATCCCTCGGCGCCAGCGTGCAGGCCGCTGTCAGACACGTCGTCAAAATTCCGCACAGGATGAGGCTTTTTCTCATTTCGGCACCTGATAGCCTTTGTATTCCGTACCCCGGATGACGATGGACGGGTCTTCCCGGAGCGTGCGCGCCAGCATCCTGATCTCCCGGAACGCGCTGGTGGCTTCAGTCAGGGCGTCGTGCGCTTCCGGAAAGAGTCCCTGATAGGCGGCGATGTTCTTGTCGTTCAGCAGCTTCTGCACCTGCACCACCACCTGTTCCAGCTTCCCCATCACCTCCGGCATGCTGGAGAGGGCGGACTGCAGGTCCGACTTCCGTGAACGGATTACGGGATACTTTTCGTCCTTCTTTCGGGACAGGAGAAAAGGGGCCTTGTCCATCCCTGTGTTTTCGAGCGTGAGATAGGTCGTGCCGGTGATGCCCTGAAAGGACACCGTCGCGACGGTGTCCTCGCGGATGGGGGACGTGTCGATAATGTCCGCCGTCACGAGAATGCGGTCGTTGCCTCTGGAGACAAACCGGATATCCTGCACAAAGCCCACCTCGATCCCCTTCAGCTTGACCGGCGCGCCCCGCGCCAGCCCGGCCACGGAGCTGTCGAAGTAGACCGCGTACCGCACCATGTTCTTGCTATCGCTCCCCGCGCCGAACGCGACCAGGTAATAAATAAAAGCAGCCACGCCGGTCAGAAAAAACAGCCCCACCCTGAAATAGTATTTTTCCGTTTCCATGTCCTCATCTCCTTGTCATGAATTGCGCGCGCGGGCCGTGAAAATATTCCTGAAGCCACGGATGCCTGTCTTTCAGATGATCCTCCAGCGACCCCGTCCTGATTTTCCTGTCGATCAGGACGGCGAGCCGGTCACAGATGGAATAAAGGCTGTCCAGATCGTGCGTAATCATGAACACCGATATGCCGAGATGATCCACCAGATCGCGGATCAGCCGGTCGAACCCTTCGGCGGCGACGGAATCCAGCCCCGCCGTCGGCTCGTCCAGAAACAATATCCTCGGATCAAGCACAAGCGCCCGCGCCAGAGCCGCCCGCCGGATCATGCCGCCGGACAACTCCGACGGATACTTCGGCCCTGCCGTGACGGGGAGTCCCACCATCTCGACCCTCATCCGCGCCAGCGCGCGGATATCGGCTTCGGAAAGCGCCGTCTGCTCCCTGAGCTGAAAGGCGATGTTCTCTATCACCGTCAGGTTGGAGAACAGGGCGCCCTTCTGGAACAGCACACCCCAGAGCTTCTGCACCTTCAGGAATTCTTTCGGCGCAAGCGAGGTGATGTCCTGCCCCTCGATTCGGACGGTTCCGGAAACCGGCTTGTGCAGGCCGATGATCGTGCGCAGCAGCACCGATTTCCCAGTGCCGTTGCCGCCGACGATCCCGATGATCTCCTTCGGGAAAATATCGAAATCAAGGCCGTCGTGCAGGACATTGGCGCCGAATCTGTTGACGAGGTTCCTGACTTCAATGAGCGGCTCCATCATATCCCCAGCTTCGTGAAAATGATGGAGAAAACGGCGTCAGCCACGATCACCAGGAAAATCGACTGCACAACAGCCGTGATGGTCTTGCGTCCTACGTCCTCGGCGGAGCCTCTCGCCTGCAAGCCCTGCATGCAGCCGACGATGCCGATCAGCACCGCGAAAACCGGCGCCTTGCACAGGCCGACGTAAAACTGCTGCATGTCCGCAGCCTCCTGCATGCGGGAAAGGAACTGCATATGGGAATATCCCAGAAAGGAGGACGAAAAAACATACCCTCCCAGCAGCCCCATCATGTCCGCGAGAATCGTCAGCAGCGGCAGGGCGATCAGGATGGCGAGAACCCGCGGCAGCACCAGCACCTCGAAGGGGGACACGCCCATCGTCTGCAGGGCATCCACTTCCTCGTTCAGCTTCATGGTGCCAAGCTGGGCGGCGAAGGCGCTGCCGGATCTGCCGGCGAGCATGATGGCGGTTATCAGCACGCCCATCTCGCGCAGAATCGACAGCACCATCAGATCGATGGTATAGATCGTCGCGTCGAATTTCTGCAACTGGGAGGCTCCCTGATACCCGGTCACGAAAGCGATGGAGAACGCCATCAGGGCGATGATCGGGATTGCCTTGACGCCGACATCGTTGATGTGAAAGACGACATTGCGGAAACGCAGGTGCTTCGGATGGAAAATCCGGCTCGCCACGCTGGTCAGGAACTCGCCGAAAAAAACGATCCCCCGGACACAATCCCGCCGGACGCCGTCGATCTGCCGTCCGGCAGCTGTGAAAAACGCCCTGGCCGGCGGCGGGGGCGCGTACGGTTCCTCCTTCTCGTGCGGAAGGCCGGAGACCCTTTCAAGAATGCGCCGGTGTCCTTCCCTGAAGCGGAGCATCCCGACGGAAAGTCCCTTCCCCCGCAAACGGATCATCAGGGAATCCAGATACCACGCCGCCGAGATGTCGAAGCTCTTCAGTTCCCCGCCGTCCAGCGTGACGTGTCCGGCATCCCCGAAAGAAAGCTTCTCCATTTCTTTCTTGATGCCGGGCAGGGCGAACACCGTCCAGTCCCCCTTCAGGGAAAGCGTGACGCCCCCCTGTTCCTCGTCCGTCCGGAGGGCGCACCAGAGCGTCATGATTCCATGCCCTTCAGATCGGGGGAAGACAGGATCACCGCCTCAAGCCCCACCCGCTCCGCCAGACCCTTCAGGACATCCCGTATCGCGTCGGCGTTGAGCATCCCGGCCTTGTCGTTCAGCCTCAGGACGAGATGTTCGGGGGTCGCTTCCAGTTCCGTGTGCCGCAGCAGCCCGAGCGCCCCGCCGGTCAGCAGATATCCCATGCGCTGCGCGAGGCCGGCGGTGACCGCAAGATCGACGACCCTGTTGTCGAGGAACGCCTGCGCCGGCCTTGTCACCTCGTCGATCTCCTCCCCGCGGGAAATGCGGCGCAGGTATCCCTTGTACCGCACATACTGCGACAGCGCCAGAAACGCGCGACCCGCATGGTCGATCCCGTAAAGGGGCATGACAAGGATGCGCCGGAAGGCGTGATCCGCCTGATAATCCTCGTGCTCGAACCAGCCCGTGTCGCTGAGCAGACAGCTCGCCTCCAGCACCCTTGAGAATTCCGCGTTTTTACCGGCAAACAGAGGCTCCATCCATCCGGCCAGCGTCTTGAACGCCCTGATGTCGTCGAACCGGCTGATCTTGAGGGCTATTTTCGTGCAGCTGGCGAGCAGCGGATCCTGCGCCTGCGCGGCGGGTTTCAACTGGTCGTACACAAGCCCCTCGCGCAGACCGGTGCCGGAAAAAATAAGTTTTCGCGGACGGATTCTCTCGAAAAGAAGTTCCATCGTCAGCGCCGCGATGCCCATGTCCGTGATGCGCCTTTTTGACATTCCGGCGGCTTTCTCAAGAGAGTCGGGACTCTCCCGCGAAACAAGCCCGGCGAACTCCGCCGCCTTTTCACCATCCACCTGATAATGATCGAGAACCCGGATCGGATACTGCGTCATGTGCATGTGCGCCAGAGCCATGGAGCGCCATGCCCCGCCGATCGCGTAAAAATCGCGTCCGGCGCAGTCCTTCAGGAAATCGACGCCGTCCAGATGCTCCCCGATTATTTTCACCCGCGCCTCGCGGCTCGTTTCCGCCGACAGGCGGTGGGAGCCGACAGGCAGGCTCGCCTTGTGCCGCACCCTGTCTTTTTCGAGAGCAATCAGTTCCAGCGAGCCGCCGCCATAATCCCCGATCAGGCCGTCGCCCCCGAATCCGTTGGCAAGGACGCCCAGCGCCGACAGCCTCGCCTCCTCCTCCCCGTCGATCACGGAGATCGTCAGGCCGAATTCCTTCTGAACCGTATCGACGAAATTCCTGCCGTCCATGGCGTCCCGCACAGCCGCCGTCGCCACCGTCCGCACGTTCCCGATCCTCATCGCCTCCAGAAGCCCGGAAAACCGGCGGAGGATGTTCAGAGCCTTTTTCACGGAATCGGGATTCAGGCGCCCTGTCGTCGCCATATCCGCGCCGAGGTTGCAGATGGATCTCTCCCTGTGGATGATGGCGGGAGCGCGGTTGAACCCGTCATATACCACAAGGCGCACCGCGTTGGAGCCGATATCGATGATGGCGACATAGTTTCTGATGACTGAATGCCGATCGGACATGACAACCCCGTTCGCTTCTTTTATAGTCCGGAAGGAACGCCAAGGCAATAAAGACATGAAAACGCTTTATTTATTACGACATGCGCATACGCTCCCCGCCGCGCCGCCGGGTCTGGACGATCACGAGCGGATGCTGTCGGCACGGGGCATGGAGGAGGCGCAGAAAACCGGAATGTTCATGCGGGAACGCGGCCTGTTCCCCGATCTCGTCCTGGTCTCGTCGGCCGTCCGCGCCACCCGGACGGCGCACCTGATCCTCGACACGCTTTTCCACGGAACCGGCGGCGGCGCTGCCTGCCGTTCCGAACGCGGCCTCTATCAGGTCTCCGCCCAAAAAATCCTCAATGAAATCCGGAAAACGGACGACTCAATCCGCCGACTGATGCTGGTCGGACACAATCCGGGCGTCTCCGAGCTGGCCGCAACCCTTGACAAGACAGGGAACCCCCTGCGGTTTGAAAGCATCGCCCCCGGCACGCTGGCCGTCTTCAGGGCGGAGTGCGCGGAATGGAAAGACTTTCCGCCGGATTCCTCCGCATTGGAGATTTTTTTCGCGCCGTAGGGCGCTTCATCGCGATGTCCCACATCTTTTGCGGATCCGTGTGAAAAACGAGGTCACGGTCGAAGTCGATGACCTTCCATTTTTTACGGTGTATTTCACCGGAAAGCTGCCCACGCCCCCAGGAGGAGATGCCTTTGAAAACAATATGCTCGCCGGAAACGGCGGCGTCGGACGTCGCGAAAGCCTCTCCCTCCGTGTAGCCGACCTGCAAATCGGAGACCGGAACCGTACCCGGCGCCGAAATGCCGAAAGCATGCAATGTGTAATAAGTGTTCGTATTGACCGGCCCGCCGAAATTCCGGCCTTCGCTGTTTTGCGGCGGCCTGTTCAGCACGAAGCCGAGCGCACTGTATCCGTCATGCCGCAAAACCAGAACAACCGTCCGGTCAAACACGCCGTCCCGCAGTTTTTCCGTGGCGACCAGGATTTTATGATGCGCCGCGCCGGGCTGCTTCAGGTGGTACGGGAACCAGAAGAACAGCCCCGCCAGCAGCAGCAAAAAAACGCCGTCCGCCTGCCTGCCTGAGAGCTTCATGAACCGGGCGCCTTTTCCGCAGGACCGCGCGTCCTGTAAAGGGAATACAGGATGCCGGTCGCCAGTATCCCCACGGTGACGCCCAGCGACACGGCGGGCGGGAATTTATCGAGATTCAGGAAATCGACGATGAAAATCTTGCTGCCGATAAAAATCAGCACGATGGACAGCGCGTATTTAAGATAGGCGAAACGGTGCAACATCGCGTCCAGCGCTAAAAAAAGCGCCCGCAGCCCGAGAATGGCGAAGATGTTGCTGGTATAGACGATATAGGTGTCCGTCGTGAGCGCGAGAATGGCGGGCACGCTGTCGACGGCGAAGACGATGTCGACGAGGTTGACCACCACCAGCGCCAGCATCAGCGGCGTGAACCACAGCTTCCCCTTGATGAGGACGGCCATTTTATGGCCGTGCAGCTGCTCCGTGACGCGGATATGTTTTTTGCAGAAATGCACCACCGGATTCTTCGAGATGTCCTTTTCCCCTTCCTTCGCGAACAGCATCTTGATGCCGGTGAAAACGAGGAAGACCGCAAAGATATACAAAACCCAGTGATATCTGGAGACCATCTCCGCGCCCAGGCCGATCATGACGCCGCGCAGGACGATAGCGCCCAGAATGCCCCAGAACAGAACGCGATGCTGATATTTGCGCGGAACGGAAAAATACGTGAGCACTAGGGAGATGACGAAAATATTGTCGAGCGAGAGTGTCTTTTCGACGATAAATCCGGTCCAGTACAGCTCGGCGCTGGATTTGTCCATCGCGTACCAGACCCATCCGCCGAAGGCCAGCCCTATCAGGATATAGGCCGCGCTGTAAATCAGGCTTTCGCGGACGCCGATCTCGTGATCTTTTTTCTGGAATACGCCCAGATCGAGAATCATCAGGGTAGCGATCACACCCGCGAAAACAGCCCACATCCACAGAGGCTTATCCATTGAGTTTCAACATTATTAAAAATCCCTCTCCAAGATCTTTGAGCGCAGGCAAAAGAGTGTTTGACGACATGTAGAGAAACGACAGGATGCAAATGACCAGCCAGCAGGCCACCAGGGGGTTCACGCGGTTTTTTCCGGTCAGGCCGATGAAAAGAAAAGCGATAAAGGGGGCCAGCCCCGTCAGAAGAAAATATGTAAAGCCGCGTATGAAGATAACGGCCACCCGGTTCAGATCCGCGTCCCCGATCAGATTCGGGATGCCCGGCCCCGCCAGCAAGATATCCAGTTTGTAGATTCCGGTTGGATGCCCCCCGAAAAGCGCGGGGCCGGAGCCGTCCGTCAAAAAGAGAGCCAACCCCACCGCCACCGAAAAAGCGGCCACAACAGGCACCGTCTGGCTGGGGGTCTTCGTTTTGCTGTTCCTGAACAGCACATTCGCCTGGGAAGACTCTTTTATCTGCTTGGCAAGCGCGAGTTTATCGTGAGCGCCGACAAGCTTCGCCTCCTTTTTCCCCCGTCTGAACATAATCCGTCCCTTCCCGGTTTTTTACGAAGACCAGTCTAACCAAGCCGAAGAGAAAATGAAAGCTCAAGCTTTGACAATGTTGCTCCGGTCGGCGACGCCGGAAAGGACGTTCCGCGTATCGACGACCAGACGGGCGGAAGCGGCGAGCATGGCATAATCGATGCTGTCATGATGGGTGATAATCACCACCGCGTCCTGCGCCCTGACGAGATCCGGCATCAGCGCCGTCGACGTCATTCCCGCGAACGCCGCATGCTCCCGGGTGGGCGGGATGACATCGACGTAAGGATCATGGAAAATTACGGAAGCCTTGCGGCGCTTCAGCTGCTCCATCACGGCGAAAGCGGGGCTTTCCCGGATATCGGCGATGTTTTTCTTGTACGCCATGCCGATGATGAGGATGCGCGCGCCGTTGAGCGACTTGGAAAACCGGTCGTCCAGAGCTTCGGACAGCTTGTTGACGACATAAGACGGCATGGCGACGTTGATTTCGCCGGCCAGCTCGATGAACCGCGTGGCGACGTTGAACTCGCGCGCCTTCCAGGTCAGGTAAAATGGGTCGATCGGGATGCAGTGCCCGCCGAGGCCGGGCCCCGGATAGAACGGCATGTAGCCGAACGGCTTCGTCTTGGCAGCCTCGATCACTTCCCAGATATCGATGCCCATCGCGTCGTAAATCACTTTCAGCTCGTTGACGAGAGCTATATTCACGGAACGAAAAATGTTTTCCGTCAGCTTCACCGCTTCCGCCGTTTCGGCGGAGGAGACCGCCACGGTTCTGGTCATGAACTGGTCGTACATTGTTCGGGCGAGCTTCAGCGCCTCCGGCCCGTCGCCGCCGACCACTTTCGGGATGATCGCGGTGTGATAGTCGGGATTGCCGGGATCCTCGCGTTCCGGCGAGAAGGCGAGGAAAAAATCCACGCCGGATTTCAGGCCGGTGGCCTCTTCGAGGATCGGGCGCACCACATCGCGCGTCGTTCCTGGATAAGAGGTCGATTCCAGAACGACCAACTGGCCGGGGCGGAGATGTGCGGCGACCGTTTTCGAGGTCTCGACGATATAGGTCATGTCCGGCTCGCGGTTCTTGTTGAGCGGCGTCGGCACGCACAGGATGATGGCATCCATCCCGGACAGCAGATCGAACTGGCCGGTGGGCGTGAGCTTCCCGCCCTTCACGAAGGCGCTGATCTTGCCATTATGGATGTTGCCGAGATAGGACTCCCCGCGGGAAAGTTTTTCGATCTTCCCGGGATCGATATCGAAGCCGACGGTCTGAAACTCCTTGTCGCACATCGCGCAGACCAGCGGCAACCCCACATACCCGAGGCCGATCACGCCGATCTTCGCCTTGCGGCTGACAAATCGGGCGCACAGCGCGTCCACGTCGACGGGAGCGGAGCGCGTAACTTTCAGTTTCTGGCCTGACATGACGATTTTATCCCTTATCTTTTTGCAGAACAGCTATAGCACGCCCAAGGAAAACGGGCAAAGGAGATGACTCCTTTGCCCGTCCAACCTCTTCTTCCAATAGGGAAATCGGAAAGAAGAAATCTCTTCATGGCCTTTTCTGAAATAACCCTGCCGGCACGCCAAAAATTAAAAACACGCCCCCGGAACGGCCTTTGAAACAAGTGATCCAAGAATCAGCCAGCATCTGCAAATCGAAAGCATAGCTTAAGACCGCCCTCCTTTTTATCAAAGATGTTTTTGGGCGTCTTGCCGATGAAGCCCTGGATATTTTTCCATTGTTCACATTAAAAAACATAACATCAGGTATGATTAATTTTCATACATCATACGCACTCTGCAAGGCCTGTACTCCGCCATAGGTGGGCATTTATATGTATAAAACACACTGGAAAAAGCCCCGTTGTTTTCTTGGATTATGGGATCACAATGCAAATTGAGGTTGGCATGGGGTTGAGATGACGCAAAACAGGGGAAAAACGGGGTTACCGTCTGCGGGGACGCGTGGGTTTACCCTGGTTAAGGAACCACTGAACAAGTCTCAAAAAGCCTAAAACGTTCGCTGGAAACCCGCAGAAAACCTTGAGCCGAATAGACGAAACGGGACTTGTTCAGTGGTTCCTTAAGATAGCGCTTCGGGTCGACGACAGGCGCAACAACAACCAGAAGAAAGGAATTTAATTTATGCAGGAAAAGTGGTAGCTTCCGACATGACGCTTCTGGCTGCATAGCCAGTGAAACTTAACCGGCGAGATTCTATCTTAACTCCGCCAGTTTCCTGTCCAGCTTAGGCAGGCCACCTCAGGGTTGTAATGGCGCACAAAGAAGGAAAAATGGGGTTACCGTCTGTGGAGACACGCGGGTTTACCCTTGTTGAACTGGCTATCGTGCTCACGATCATAGGGATCCTGATTGGCGGTATCCTGAAAGGGCAACAGCTGCTGGAAAACGCAAGGGTTGTTGCAACCATGAAGCAGGTGCAGGGCATTCAGGCTGCAGAAATTATTTTCAGGGATACATATGGCCACTGGCCCGGGGACATGCCCACCGCCACTACGCGCCTTACAGGGTGCGCCGCGCCCCTGTGCTTCGACGGTGATAATGATGGAATCATCGGTCAGACGACCGGAATTCAGGACGGCTCAAACGAAGCCCTTGTGACATCTCCGGAAGTGGAAACGCGCATGTTCTGGAAGCATCTTTCACTGGCAGGGCTGATAACGGGCGTTGACGGGGGAAGCGATCCCGCCGTTCCGAGGTGGGGGTCGACCCACCCCGTCGCCCCTATGGGGGGTGGTTTTTACGCTTCCTATCACAACGGCAGCATAGTCACCTCCCCCAATACCACCACCGCCGGAAATTATATCGCCATCGAAGGGGTTCTCGACCCGGCGGTTTCAACCTATTTACCTGAAAAAACGGTCACATCCTCCGGCATCGCCCTCAGGATCGACGAGAAGATGGACGACGGTCACCCCAACACGGGAACCATCGTCGCTGAACATACGAACACGGGGTGCAAGGATGTTGACGGCCCCGCCCCCGGCGAATACACGACCCCGCCCGGCAAACATGCCTGCCTTTTTTATTTCTTCCTGCAATAGAGCGTGTCGTCAAACCTTGAAGCGCGGGGACGTTCGGAGATATACTGAACAAAGAACGGGGTGTCAATCTGGTGCGCGGAAGCCGCTTTCTCCTTTTATTTTTCATTTTACTGGCGACTTCCCCCGCTTATGCGGCGGATCAGGAGATGCTGCAGGTTGAGGGCATCCGCTACAGCGGGACGGGCGGGAAAAGCCGCATCGTGCTTGATCTCAACCGGAAAACGGATTTCAGGGCTTTCATGCTCGGCGACCCCTACCGTGTCGTGCTTGATCTCCCCAAGGCGAAATGGAAAACCTTCAAATCCCGGTTTATTTCGGACAGCATCGTTAAATCCTACCGCAGCGGGGAGCTGGACGGCGGGCTGACCCGCGTTATTTTCGACATAAGGAACCCGGCCGTCATCGAGAATATCTTCACGCTTGGCAAAGACGGCTTCAATAAGGACCGTCTGGTGATCGATCTGGAACAGTCTTCCCTTCCTCTCTTTGACACCCGGAAAGGCCATGTTTTCGGCAACCGCCGTCTAAAGGGGGAGGGCGTCTCAGAAACGCTTCCCAAATCGGAATACGGGGACGTTGAGAACGACATTGTCAAAGCATCCGTTCCGACGGTCACGCCCGCTCCCCTTCCCAGGCGGAAGCCGGAAAAATACACGATCGTCCTCGATCCGGGGCATGGCGGCGGAGACCCCGGCGCGGTCAGCCACGGCGTGAAGGAAAAGGCCATCACGCTGGCGGTGGCCATGGAACTGCGGCGCCAGCTTGAGGAAACGGGCAGCTACAGGGTCGTGCTGACGCGGGACGAGGACGTCTATGTCAGGCTCTATGAACGGGTGGATATTGCAAGGCGCATGAAAGGGGACCTGTTTATCTCCATTCACGCGGACAAGATCGACCGCGCGGGGGTGAAGGGGGTCTCCGTCTACACCCTGTCCGAAAAGGCGTCGGATGCGGAAACGGCAAGGCTGGCCGAAGATGAAAATAACTCAGGTTTCGTGGCGGGAGTCGATCTCGGTCAGGAAACCCAGGACGTGGCGGACATTCTCCTGGATCTGGCCATGCGCGAAAAGACAAATGAATCAAATCTGTTCGCGCGGATGCTCACGCAGACGCTGGCGCGAAAAAATATCAAACTGTTGCCGAATTCACACAGATCCGCCGGATTCGCGGTTCTGAAGGCGCCGGACATTCCGTCGATACTGATCGAAACAGGGTTCATTTCCAATCCGAACGAGGCCAAATTGATGCGCTCGGCGCAGTTTCGACGAAAAATCGCAGACGCCATACTGGAGGGGATCAATGCTTATTTCCAAAAAATGCTGTCCCTTCAGAAGCCCTGAATACCCACAATTTTTCGACGGGCTCATCTTTAGCCTATGGACTTGCGCGGGTTTCTGTAGTACATAAATCTAGTAGTTGCGTCGTACAATTGTCTCGTTTCAGGGACGTCTATCAGGAAGAGGATCATTACAATGAAAAGTTTCACACTGGCGCTTTCCATGCTCGCAGCCCTGTCGCTTGCCGCATGCACAACCGGGAAACCGGTTGACTCCGCCAAAGCTGACACCACTTTCAGCAAGTCTTTGCACAAATAATCTGAAGTCCGGAACCGGAAGAGGCCTTAGTTGTAGTTGAAGCCTCCCGGTTCCGGCTTTTTCTTTTCCGGTTCCGGCTTCCGGTCGATGATGACGGGGTAGCCGAGGCGCTCTTCGACGGCCTTCTCAACGATATCCCAGTCAATCCGCCCCTCGGGGATTCCGGCGGCGGCGATGATGGCTTTTTTGAGGGTGCCGCTCATGCCCTCGAGGGCATGAGATCCTCCGATTTCAATCTCGCCGCTCTGGGACCTTGACGGGTTGGCCTCCAGATAAACGTCATCGCCGACGCGCCCAACCAGGATCGGCTGATCGACCACGGTGACCTTGGTGCCGACAGGCACCTTGTTGAAAAGCTCGATGATATCTTCCGGGTACATCCTCATGCAGCCGGAACTGACGCGGCGGCCAATGGCCCAGGGCTTGTTGGATCCGTGGATCAGGAAGGTCGGCCATCCCAGGTAGAGCGCGTGGGTGCCGAGGGGGTTGGAGGGGCCGGCCGGAACGGCAGCGGGAAGCCATGGTTTTTCCTCAAGCATCCGCTCGGTCGGGCGCCACACGGGGTCGGCGGTCTTGCGGATGACGGTCGTTTCCCCCGTCGGGGTCTGGAGCCCTTCACGCCCGATGCCGATGGGGAAGGTCACGGGGTCTTTTTCCGGGCCTTCAAAATAATACAGACGCATCTGCGCCAGGTTCACGACGATGCCTTCCTGCCGGGCGCGGGGCAGCAGCCTGAAGGAGGGAATGACAATCTGTTCGCCCGGCACTGGCGTCCAGGGATCGACTTTCGGATTCGCGGCGCGGATTTCAACGAACCCAAGCCTGAAATGGCGCGCCACGTCCAGCAGGGTGTCCTCTTCGCCGACAGAATAGGTCTGCGGCTTTCCCAGAGCGATGCGGGCGCCAGGCGGGGATGAAGGCAGGGCGGCGGTTTCGCCCGCATCCGTTTCGGGAAGAGCCTTCTTTTCCGGAGCGTTGCCGTCCGCGACGGGGACGGGAGCGGGCGGTAAAGGGCGGGTTCGAGGAAGGACGATTTTTTCCGTCTTCGCCTCCATCTCCTTCTCCATCACCTGCGCCAGCGGAACAACGGAGGCAAAAGACACCGGGATGGAGACCGTCAGAAGGGCGGCAGCCAGAAGAGGGGGGACGGCGGGGTAAAGTCGGCGCATGAAGGTCTCTTTTTGTCTTTCGGTCGGCGGGGAATCTGCACGGAAACGGTTGGGGAAAAGGCTCAATAAACCTATTCCTCCGCCTTATCCCCCTTTTCCTGCAGGTCGCCGCGTTTGTACCTGTCGATATCACGCTCCAGCATATTGAGTTCCTCGCAATCCATATGCCCGCAGGTCATGCGGATCACCTGCATCTGTTCGAGCGCCCGCGGCATGTCGCCTTTGTCCAGATACATCTCCGCGAGATAAGCGTTGGCGCCGAGATGCGCCGGATTGATCGTCAGGGCTTTTTTGAAATTTCTGGTGGCGTTGGCGGTTTCGCCGAGGCGGTAGTAGGCGTAGCCACGGTAAGTATAGGCATCCGCGTTGGCGGGATGGCGCGCCAGAACGTCGTTCGCTGTGTTCAGCGCCGCGCTGAACTGCCCTGCGGACAAAAGATATTCCGCCTTTGTAAGGCCGGAATCTTCCCGGAACGGGATATCCTTTTCCTCCGCGGCGGCGGACACATCCTGAAACATCAGGCTCAGGAAACAGAGCGCTAAAATAAGGATCTTCGTCATTCGATTGTCAGGATCAGGCAGTTGTCTTTCAATATCCGGCAGACCTGCGTGGCGTCGTTGCGGGCAAGGCCGGACAGCCGTGCCCGGTAAACCATGCCGCGGCTGGTCATGAGCGGGGCAATGGACTCCATGCCGCTGTTTATGCCGCGCAGGCTCCTCTTGGCGGAACCCAGCGCCTTCATGCCGGCTTTATGGCTGGAAAAAGCGCCGACCTGAACGGCCCAGACGCCCTCTCCGGACGTTTCCTTCTGCTGATAGGCTCCCATGGAATCGATGTTGAGAGTGCGAGGCCGGAAAGCCGTTTCCATGCTTCCCTTTCCGTTATCGTCGCCGATGTCCGTATCTCCCTGATCCATGACAAGACCCATGGCATCGAACTGGGGCGTCCGGGAACGTCCGGAGGCGTCCGCATCGGGGCTATCCGCTTCGGGAATGTCGGAAACGAAAGAGGGTCTGCGGCCAAGCAGGGGACTGTCCTTCCCTTCTCCGGAGAGGGAGGCCATGCGAATGTTGCCCGCGCCGGCAAATCCCCGGTCAAGCAGTTGCGTCATGGCGTTGTTACGGATTTCGGAGGTTCTGCCGCCGAAAACGACGCCGATCAGACGCGTGCCGTTACGAACGGCGGAGGAGGCAAGATTATAGCCGGAGGCATAAACATAGCCGGTCTTGAGGCCGTCCATGCCCTGATAACTGCTCATCAGCTTATTGTGATTCCTGTAGATGCGGCCGTTATAGGTAAAAGAGTCCGTGCTGAAATAACGGTAATGCCGGGGGTAGTCATTAATCAGCGCCCGGGAAAGAATCGCCATGTCGTACGCGCTGCTCACCTGCGCCGGGTGAAAAAGGCCGGAAGCGTTGATGAAGCGGGTATTTTTCATGCCGAGTTGCCGCGCTTTCCTTGTCATCGCAAGGGCAAAGCCTTCCTCGGAGCCCTCGACAGCCTCCGCAAGCGCTACGGCGCAATCATTGGCGGATTTCGTGACGATGCCCAGAATCGCATCCTCGACGCGGAGGGTCTCTCCAGCCTCCAGACCCAGGGAGGAAGGCTCCTGCGCCGCCGCCCTCTTTGAAACGGAGAGGCGCCGGTTCTTGCTCAACCTTCCCCCTTCGATGGCCTCAAAAGTCAGGTAAAGCGTCATCATTTTGGTGAGGGAGGCTGGATACAGCCGTTTATCTGCATTCTTTCCGCTGAGCACGCGACCGGTCGAAGCGTCGATGACGATTTCGGCAAACCGGTCAGGCATCCGGCGGCTGGCGTTCTTTTTTCTATGGGCGGCCTCTGCGGAGCCTGCCCCCAGAGAGAGAATCAGAGCCGCAACCAGGAGAAAGACTGAAAACCGCTGCAGCTTCAAACGCATCGCCCTTTCCCCGACTTCCTGGCACCCCAGCCAGCCCTCTACAAGTATGGTAGGCGTTCCCGCATTTTTTGTCCAGTCAGCTTTTCTAAAATTTGTCTAAAAAACATGGAGATACGAGGAATTTCCTGTAGCGTCTCCCGAACCGCTCTAACCACTGTTAACAAAAAAACAGTTGCCCTTCGAAAGAAGAGCGGCTCAACATCAACCCAATGGAGCCGGAATACCACCTTATTTTTTACGCCGCGTGTCCAAAATTATCTGACGACGCACACTCTATTACTATCTTGGATTGCCAGACGCAACGCCTCTGTCCTGCGAACAAGGTCGATCCTGACATTCCGGAAACGCGCGACGTCTGATTCCAGTTTTTCGCGTACAATCCGTCTTTATTTCCATCGATTCGATGCTATATTCCGGTTTGGAGGGCTTACCATGAGTTGGACGGATGAGCGGATCGCTCTGTTAAAGAGGCTGTGGAAAGACGGCAAGAGCGCCGCCGAGATCGCCAAGACCCTTTCCAAAGGCGTGACGCGGAACGCCGTGATCGGCAAGGCGCACCGGATGGGGCTTTCAGGACGACCCTCGCCGATAAAAAAACCTGCTTCGGTATCTGAAAAAAAATCCGCCAAGGCTCCCGAAAAAGAAATAAGGGAAATCAGGAAGCCTGTCGCGACCCCTGCGCCCTCTGTGGCTTCCGGCAAAGGGAGGCATGCCCCTCCTACCAGAGAGGAGGCGAAACCGGAAAAACTTGAAAAAGGAGATCTCCCGCCGGGCGGCGGCGTTGCGCTGATCGATCTGACCGAGCGCATGTGCAAGTGGCCCATCGGCGATCCGCGCGAGGATGATTTCACTTTCTGCGGACACGGCATCAGCGGCGGAACACCATACTGCCAGAGACATGCCGCGATGGCATACCAGTCCTCCGGACGGAGCCGCGCCCCGGCGGCGGAAGAAAAAGTGGTCGAGGAGAACGCCGACGACGACGAGGTCGTTACCTGATCCCCTTTTTCCCGGAAAGAATTCGATTTGTTTCGGCCAGCGCCTCCGGGGTGCCGACGTGGTGCCACGCGCCGTCATGCCGCAACCCGCGAAGTCTTCCGTTTCGTTCCGCCTTGTGGAACAGTTCCAGAAACGGGAACGTTCCATCCGGCGCATCAGCGAACAGGCGCTGGTGAACGATGCGCGGCCCTGCGAAAATATAGTTGGGAGTCTTGGTATTGTCCTTCCCCTTGGCGAAAACAGGACGGTCGGATCCTTCCGCCAGATAATAATCTCCCCTGCCCGTGCCCGAAGGGTGCAGCAGCAGCAGCAAATCCATTTCAGAGGAATCCCACTTGTCGGCGAGCGCCGTCAGCGTCGGTTTTTTTCCGTCCGTCCAGACTACATCGGCATTGAGCACATAGAACGGCGCATCGCCGAAGAACCCGATCATTTTTTTGACGCCGCCGCCGGTGTCGAGCAGTTCGGTTTCGCTGGAAATGGTTATCTTCGGGGATTTTCGCGGGCGGAGATGTTCCTCGATCATGGAGGCGAGGTAAAAAGTGTTCACCACCGCTTCCCCGACGCCGGCTTCGGCCAGCGCGTCGAGCGCGCGGTCCAGCATCGTCTTTCCCCCGACCGTAAGCAGCGGCTTCGGGCAGTCGTTCGTAAGCGGACGCATGCGCTCGCCCAGACCTGCGGCCAGAACGAATGCTTTTTCGGGCGGTGATGTCGTCATTTCATTTCCTTCAGCCGCGCACACCAGGTTCCGAAAGGGGTAAGCGCCACCTGACGTAAGTTTTCAGAATCGTTGACAAAATCAATCTTTATTTCCAGTCTGTCTTCCGGCAAAAGGCTTCCCAACCTGTCCGGCCATTCGACCAGTGAGACACCGGAGCGGAGCGCCTCGTCCCACCCTAATTCCAGAATATCCATCTCTTTTTCCTCCAGACGATAAAGATCGAAATGCCAGATGGACAGTCCGGGCAGGTCGTACACCTGCACCAGCGTAAAGGTCGGGCTCGGCACCTCTCCGGCTGTAGGGGACAGCGTGTGGACAAGCGTCCGGGCAAAGGCCGTTTTCCCAGCACCGAGGCTTCCCGCAAGCGTCACCACGTCGCCCGTTTTCAGCAACGGTGCAAGACTCGCAGCCAGCGGCTTCAGCGCGTTTTCGGTATCAATAAGCAGTGTCCGGCACATCATTTTCTGATAAGCTCTCCCATTGAAATCAAAGTTAACGGTTATTCTTATGCCGGAAAAGAAGTATCTGACAGATGTGACGATTGTCGGAGCGGGGCCTGCGGGGCTGTTTGCGGCGTTCGAGTGCGGCACGCTCGGGATGAAATGCCATATCGTTGACAGTCTGGAGCATGTCGGCGGCCAGTGCGCCGCCCTGTATCCGGAGAAGCCGATCTACGATATTCCGGGCCATCCCTCCATTACAGCGGGAGAGCTGATTGAAAGGCTGGAAAGGCAGGCACGCCCGTTCGCGCCCGTCTACCATCTCAATCAGACGGTCGAAACGCTGAAACGTGGAGACGACGGCCTCTATGAAGCAGGGACATCGACAGGCGCCGTCATCAGATGCAGGGCAGTCATCATCGCTGCGGGCGCGGGCGCTTTCGGCCCCAATCGCCCGCCTATCGACGATCTGGAATCTTATGAAGGGAAGTCCGTTTTCTACAGGGTCGGGCGCCGCGACGATTTCTCCGGAAAGACGCTGGTGATTGCGGGAGGCGGCGACAGCGCGGTGGACTGGGCGGTCTCCCTCGCTGAGGTTGCCCAAAAGATATATTTTGTGCATCGCCGCAATAAATTCCGCGCTTTACCAGAATCAGTTGAAAAATTGGAGGCTCTGGTCAAAACCGGAAAAATAGAAAAAGTGATCCCGTATCAGCTGCACGGGCTGACCGGCGGAAACGGCTTTTTAAAGACGGTGGAGCTGACCGATCCCAACGGCGGGAAAAAAACGGTCGAGGCCGACGTCCTGCTGCCGTTCTTCGGCCTTGCACCGCAATTGGGCGCGGTTGCCGGTTGGGGCATCCCTATCGACAATCACAGAATCCCCGTCGATCCCTCAACACAGCAAACCAGTCTGGCTGGCGTGTTCGCCATCGGGGACGTTGCTGCATACCCGCGTAAGTTGAAACTGATCCTTACCGGATTTTCAGAAGCCGCCATGGCCGCCCATGCCATTTATCCACTTGTCTTTCCGGGAAAAGAGCTCCATTTTGTATATTCAACAACGAAAGGCGTCCCTTGACATGTTTATTCAGACGGAACAAACCCCCAATCCCTCCAGCCTCAAATTCCTGCCCGGCTGCGAGGTCATGAAGCGAGGCACGGCGGAATTCAAAAATACCGACGAGGCGGCGGCTTCGCCGCTTGCAGGGAGAATTTTCAGAATACATGGTGTTGCCGGAGTATTCCTGGGAGGGGATTTCATCACCGTCACGAAGACTGACGCCGCGCGGTGGGCGGCGCTTGAGCCCATGATCCTCGGCGCGATCATGGAATATTTCGCCACCGGGCAGGACGTCCTGCACGGCGGGGACGTTCCCGCCGCCTCCGGGGACGACGATGAAATCGTCCGGAAGATCAAGGAACTTCTCGACGTCCGCATCCGTCCGGTCGTGGCGCAGGACGGCGGCGACATTGTCTTTGACTCGTTCAGGGACGGAGTCGTCTACCTGCATCTGCGCGGCGCCTGTGCCGGATGCCCCGGCGCCGCCGCCACGCTCAAGACGGGTGTCGAAAGCGTGCTTCGGCATTTCATCCCGGAAGTCAAGGAAGTCCGGGCGGTGAAATAACGCCTGCATGGGTGAAACACCATTAAAATCCGCGCCAACCGTTTATAACATCGCGGCCGGACAATCCTTTGCCGACGCGCTGGCGCAGGGGATTCTGGAATCCGCCGTCGAAAATCCGCTGAAGCTCTCCGAATGCACGATTTTGCTGCCGAGCCGCCGCGCCTGCCGCACCTTGCGCGAAGCCTTCCTGCGCCTGTCGGGAGGCAAGGCCGTCCTGCTGCCCGCCCTGCGCCCCATCGGCGACGTGGATGCCGACGAAGTGGCTCTGTTTCTGGCGGGGGGGGACGACATCGCGGAAAGCATCGATATTCCGCCCGCCGTTTCCAGGCTGGAAAGGCAGTTGTTACTGGCGCAAACGATCCAAAAGGCCGAAAAGGAAATGTCCTTCGATCAGGCGGCGGCTCTCGCGCTGGGACTCGGCCACTTTTTGGATGAAGTGCAGACGGAGCGCTTAGGGTTTGACGGCCTGGCCGGACTGGTTCCGGAGGAGTTTGCCGGGCACTGGCGGAAGACCATCGAATTCCTCAAAATCCTGACGGAACACTGGCCCGCCATCCTTGCAGAGAGGGGCGTTATAGACTTCGCGGAGCGGCGCAACCTTCTGCTGGAGGCGCAGGCGCGTGCGTGGAAAAAAAATCCGCCGCAGGGGCAGGTTGTCGCCGCCGGATCAACCGGCACCGTTCCGGCGGCTGCGGAATTGCTGTCCCTTGTCGCGAGACTGCCGCAGGGGATGCTGGTACTGCCGGGGCTGGACACAGGCATGGACGCGGAAAGCTGGGACGCTCTCAGCGGGGATCATCCGCAGTACAACATGAAAAAGCTGCTCCTGACGGTCGGCATAAAGCGCGGGGACGTGCAGGACTGGCCGTTGCGGAAAAAACCAGTTGTCAATTCTCACCGCGTGCGCCTGATGTCGGAAGCGATGCGTCCCGCCGATACCGCGGAAAAGTGGCGCAAGCTGAAGGCCGGCGCGCTGTCCGGCGAGGCTCTCGACGGATTCACGAGGATAGACTGCGATACGCCCTCGGCGGAAGCGGACGTGATCGCCCTCTCCATGCGGGAAACGCTGGAGACGCCCGGAAAGACATGCGCCCTGATTACGCCGGACCGCCGTCTGGCGCGGCGCGTCTCCTTAAGCCTCCGCCGCTGGGGGATCGCCGTCGACGACTCCGGCGGGCAGCCTCTGACGGAGCTTCCCGTGGGCGCATGGCTGATGCTGACGGCGGAAATGGCGGAGGAGGATCTCGCCCCGGTGACGCTGCTGTCCTTCCTGAAGCATCCTTTTCTGGCTGAAGACTTGCGCTGCGGCGTGTCCGCTCTGGACGAACTGGCGCTGCGCGGACCTCGCCCCTCCGGCGGCTTTCAGGGGCTGCGCGACGCGGCGGCGGCGGCGGACTGCAAGTCCCTGCCCGGCTGGCTCGATAAAATCGAGGCGAGGATGAAGGACTTCGTGCAGATGATGTCGTCGCCCGGGGAAAAACCGTTTCATGAAATTCTGACGCGCCATATCCGCATGGCCGAGGATCTGGCGGCGGCGGCGGGCGTTCCCGGACCCGTGCGGCTCTGGCAGGGCGATGCCGGAGAAGCCGCCTCGGAATTTCTCGGCAATCTGCTCCGGTCTTCCCGCGACGTCCCTCCCCTGTCGCCGGAGCATTACATATCCCTTCTCGGCACGCTGCTGAAAACAGTGACGGTGCGCCCGAGCTTTGGCTCCCATCCGCGCCTGAGCATTCTGGGGCAGATCGAGGCGCGGCTCTACTGCGCCGACAGGGTGATTCTGGGAGGATTGAACGAAGGGACGTGGCCGGGTCTTCCGGCGCACGACCCGTGGATGTCGCGCCCGATGCGGAAACGGTTCGGCCTGCCGTCTCCGGAGAGGAGCATCGGCCTCGCCGCGCACGATTTCGCGCAGGCGGGAACGGCGGCAGAAGTGATCGTCACGCGGTCGAAAAAAACGGACGGCGCGCCGACCGTCCCGGCGCGGTGGCTGTTGCGTCTTGAGACCGTGCTGAAGGCGGCGGGGCTGGACTGGCCGGAAACGCAGGCGCAGAAATACCGCCAGTGGGCAAAGGACATGGACAGGCCGCCGGAGATCAGACCCGTTTCCCGTCCGTCGCCGACGCCTCCCGTCGAGGCGAGGCCGCGCAAGCTGTCGGTGACGAAAATCGAGAACTGGATGCGCGACCCGTATCAGATTTACGCGAAATATGTGCTTGGACTTGATGCGCTTGATCCACTTGACGCCGATCCTGGCGGCGCCGAACGCGGCACGTTCATCCATGCGGCGCTGGAGAGATTTATCAAAGAGTTTCCTGATGATCTTCCCGACGATGCGGAGGCGCGGTTGCTGGCCTTCGGGCGGAACGCCCTGACGGAAATGCGGATACCGCAGGAAGTCGTGGCGTTCTGGTGGCCGAGGTTCGAGAAAATCGCCGGCCTTTTCATCCGGCAGGAACGCGACTGGCGGGAGAAAGCCAGCCCGTATCTGACGGAAATCGATGGACGCTGGCATTTTGAGGCTCCCGGCGGGTCTTTCACCCTAACCGGAAAAGCCGACCGCATCGACAGGCTCCGCGACGGAAGCTATGCGATCATCGATTACAAATCCGGCGTCGCGCCCGAACCCCGCGAGGTGAAAGCCGGCCTCTCGCCGCAACTGCCTCTGGAGGCGGTTATTCTGGAGAAAGGCGGTTTCGAAAAAATCTCCGGAAAAGTTAGTGAACTGATCTACTGGAAAGTCACGGGCAGCGGGCAAAACCCCGTCGAGAAAAAATCCGCCGTGCCGAAAGACGCCAGTGCAGACCAGATAATCGCGGACGCAGAGGCGGGGCTGAAGGCACTTGTGGCGCGGTTCGACGATGCGTCCACGCCCTACCTGAGCCGCCCCCGACACGACGCGAAGCCGCGCTTTTCGGACTACGAGCATCTGGCGCGCACCAAAGAATGGAGCGTGGCGGGCGATGACGGGGAGGAAGCGGCATGACAGATCCTGCCTTGAAAAAACCGCAGGGAGAGGAACACCCGAGCCTTCGGCAGTCGCAAGCGTCCGATCCGATGCGGAGCGTCTGGGTGGAAGCGTCCGCAGGCACCGGAAAGACGAAAGTCCTGATCGACCGCGTGCTGCGCCTGATGCTGCCGCGCCCCTCTCTGCCCCGAGAAAGCGCGACGCCGCCGGGAAAAATCCTGTGCCTGACTTTCACAAAAACGGCCGCCGCAGAAATGTCGAACCGGATTTACGAACGCCTCGGCGGCTGGTCGGTCAAAAGCGACGCGGAGCTTCACAAGGAATTGCAGGAGCTGGTCGGAGAACCCCCCTCGCCGGAGATGCAGGAGGAGGCGCGGCGGCTGTTCGCGCGCGTTCTGGACGCGCCGGGCGGCCTGAAAATCATGACCATCCACTCGTTCTGCCAGTCGGTGCTGAAACGGTTTCCGGTCGAGGCCGGATTGCCGCCGCATTTCGAGCTGATGGACGAGCAGAGCGCCGTCGAATACCTGACGCTGTGCCTGCATAACATCATCAGGGAAGCGCGGGAGAATCCCGGCTCGGTTCTGGCGCAGTCGTTCAATCAGCTCGCGCTGCATCTCGACTCCGCGGCCATGTCGGAGCTGATGCGGCAGATCATGTCCAGCCGCAGCCTGCTCGCCGGGATCCTGAAAGAGCACGGCGACGCGGAAGCCTTGGCCGGGAAAACAATTCAGGCGGCGTACCGGCATCTCGGACTCGATGAAAAGACGACGGAGCAGGATATCCTGTCGCGGGCGGGGAGGCTCGCAGATACGGAGGAAGCGGAGCTTAAAAAAGTTCTGGACGCGCTGCTGAAAGGAGGAAAAAAAGATACGGACAAAGCCTTCTTTATTCAGCCGTGGCTGGAGCAGAAGCAACGACGAGGGGAACTGCTGCCGTCTTACCGTCATGCCTTCTTCACGAAGGAAGGCGAAATCCTGAAAACGCTCGCCACCAAGGCGTCGGTTGAGGCTTACCCCGATATCGTCTCCGTGATGCAGAAAGAGGCCGAACGTCTGGACGCGCTGCAACAGGAATTGCGTTCCGTGCGTCTGGCGGAGCTCAATGCCGCCCTGCTGACGGTCGCCGCCGCGATGGTCGGGCATTACGCGCGGCACAAGAGATACCGCAACAAACTCGATTTCGACGATCTGATTATCAAGACCTGCGATCTGCTCTCGGAAGAGGATATGGCGCCGTGGGTGCTGTTCAAGCTGGACGAGGGGATCGACCACATCCTGGTGGACGAGGCGCAGGACACCAGCCGCAACCAGTGGCGGGTGGTGGAATCCCTTTGCGGGGAGTTCTTCGCGGGGCGCGGCTCGCGGGAAGACACTCAGAGGACGCTGTTCGTGGTGGGCGACGAAAAGCAGTCCATCTTCAGCTTTCAGGGAGCCGACCCCCGCGAGTTCGCGCGGATGCGGGGATTTTTCGGGGGGAAGGCGGGCGGCATTCAGTCCGGCTGGGAGATTTTCCTGGAATATTCCTTCCGCTCGACGCGCGCTGTTCTGGAGGCGGTCGATGCCGTTTTCAGCCGGGAGACGACGAGAAAAGGCGTCGTTTCCGGACAGGATCGCGGCGTGAAGCACCTGCCTTTCCGCGCCGGGCACGCGGGGATTGTGGAACTGTGGCCTCTCATTCAGACTGCCGTGAAGGAAAAACCCGCGCCGTGGCTCCTTCCGACGGAAATCGACGAGGGCGACGATGCGGCCGCCCGCCTCGCGCATAAAATCGCCGCGACGATCAAGGGCTGGATCGGCGGAAAAGAAATGCTCGCCTCCAGAGGCCGCCCTATCCGCGCCGGGGACGTGCTGATTCTGGTGCAGTCGCGGGGAGCCTTCGTGGATCTTCTGCTCCGCGCCCTGAAGGGCGCCGGGGTGCAGGTGGCGGGAGTGGACCGCATGACGCTGACCGAGGAGATCGTCGTGATGGATCTGCTGGCTCTGGCGCAGTTCGCGCTGCTGCCGGAGGACGATCTGACTCTGGCCAGCCTGCTGAAGTCGCCGATGGTCGGGATGACGGAGGAAGACCTTTATCTCCTGTGCCATGAACGCAAAGGCGCGCTCTGGCCGTCCGTGCGGCGGAATAAGCCGGAACTGGCGGCGTGGCTGCAAACCCGGATCGGGAAGGCCGGGCGCGTCACGCCTTACGAGTTTTTCGCGGAGGCGCTCAACACGCCCTGCTTCGCGGATAAAGTCAGCGGACGCCGCGCTCTGTACGGACGGCTCGGCTTCGATATTCAGGACGCTCTGGATGAATTCCTGAACAGTTGTTTACAGTACGAGCAAAGCCATACCCCGTCGCTGCAGAAATTCATCGGCTGGTTCTTGCGCGGAGAGGCGCAGATCAAGCGCGAGCAGGCGCAGGACGGCGCGGACATGGTGCGGATCATGACGGTGCACGGCGCCAAGGGGTTGCAGTCGCCGATTGTGTTCCTGCCGGACACCGTCAAGAAACTTCACGATCACAACAAGGGGCGCGCGCACCTTCTCTGGCCGGAGAACGAGGCGGGCGTGCCGCTGTGGTCGCCGCGTCAGGAATTTTCGGCTCCGGTTTACGCCGAAAGGCAAAGTCAGGCGCTGGAGCGTCAGGAGGAGGAATACCGGCGCCTTCTATACGTCGCCCTCACCCGCGCCGAGGACAGGCTGTACATCTGCGGGTATCACGGCGTCCGGAGTCCGAAACCGGATTGCTGGTACAGCCTCGTCGCGGAGGCTTTTCCATCCCCTGCCGCAGAGGAAGAGGGGGATATCCGCCGTCTGGAGCATCCGCAGGAAACCGCGCCCGAAAAAGAAAAGAATCTCAGGGAAAAAAGCGCCGCCGCCCGCGCCCCGTTGCCGGAGTGGGCTTTCCGGGAGCCTTCGATTGAGCCTTCTCCGCCCAAGCCTCTCGCGCCGTCCAGACCGGATGATCTTGAACCGGCGATGAAAGGGCCTCTGGCGGAAGACGAAGGCCGGAAATTCAGCCGGGGCGTCATCGTGCATCAAATCCTTGAACTCCTGCCGCAGTTGCCGGAGGATAGGCGGGAGAAAGCGCTGATGCAGTATCTGGCGCGCCCGCACCTGCATCTGCCGCCGGAACAGCAGAAATTTTTCGCGGCAGAGATTCTTGCGGTGCTTCGGCATCCTGAATTCGCCGCCATTTTCGGGGCAGGGTCGCGCGCCGAGGTTCCGGTGACGGGGCTCACGGAAAGTGCTCGGCGAATCGCGCCGCAAATTCTCTCCGGCCAGATAGACCGGATTCTGGTGACGGACAAGGAAGTGCTCATCATCGATTACAAGACCAACCGCCCGCCGCCCGCCAGTGCCCGGGACGTGCCCGTTATCTACCTGAAACAAATGGCGGCCTATCGCTCCGTTATTTGTAATATTTATCCGGAACACAGGATCAATTGCGCCCTGCTGTGGACGGATGGACCCGTTCTGATGCCCCTTTCGGATAATCTTCTTGATCCGCACGCACCGTAGTTATAAACTGTCTTTTCAATAACTTTAGCAGGGAGAACGCAAATGGGCGCTCAACATGTCACGGATGCCGATTTCGAGGCCGAAGTCCTGAAGGCCGTTGGCCCCGTGCTGGTGGATTTCTGGGCGGAGTGGTGCGGCCCCTGCCGTTCCCTCACCCCCAGCATCGACGCGCTGGCCGCCGAGAAAAGCGGACAGATCAAGGTGGTCAAGGTGAACGTCGACGAAAGCCCCAACGCGCCGGGCAAATACGGCGTGCGCTCCATTCCGTCGCTGTATATTTTCAGGGACGGAAAAGTGGTGGCGCAGAACGCCGGCGCGCTGTCGAAATCCGAACTCTTCAAATGGGCGGAAGGCGTGATCTGACCTTCCCCGCCGCCCGGCATCCCCTATTCACAAGAGCAGGTCGGATAGTTGTTGAACTTTGAGCCCGGAGCATAACCCCAGCAGGAGGCTGTGGCGTATTGGGAAGGACATCCGGAACCTATCAGCGAACCCGCGCCCTGGGAGCTTGAAAGAACCGGGGTTGACTGCGCCTTCCATGTGAACGTAACGGGCGAACAGGTCGTCGGAGGATCCGGGAAGTCCACCCACGCGCTCCATCCGGTGCCGCAGGTGTACGTCCTTTTCTGCACCTTGTTGCCGGCAAAACCGGCGCCACAGCTTACCGTCCGCATTTCCGCCGGCAATCCCGTGCAGACGCACGTATTTACGACATCAGCCCAGGCGGACCATGTCGAGGGGCAGGTGAACGTGCGGCTCTGCGTCCATATCCCCGTGTAAGCCGTGGGGCAACTCAGGTTTTGCGTCTGCGTGAGCGCGTTGCAGACGCAGGTATCGCTGATGACATACCAGGCCCCCCATGAACCGCTTGTCGGGGTGCCGCACGTCCAGTCACGCTGCAGCATCTTGCCGCCAGTCCATGACGCGGAGCAGGTTCCGGCTGTCGTCTGCGATATTGGCGTGCAGACGCAGGCGGAAATATCGGTCGTGGTGTTCGACGCATAAGGCAAACATGTGGTGACGGTGTGCACGGTAGCGTTTCCCGTCCACCCGCCGGCGAGAACCGAGGTGCAGAGAGGATAAGTGGTGGTATCGGCTGCGGTGCAGGAGCAGACCCCGGTGGCGCTGAACAACGACCATGCCCCGGCGTTGCATTTGTAGGTCGCGACGCGGGAATCCCCGGCCGTCACGGATTGCGTCTGCCCCTGGACGCCCGCCGCCAGCATCCGGTCATTCGCAGTGCAGACCGTCACCGTCCTGGCCGGGCAGGGCACGGGGACGACGCAGTTCAGCGAGCCGGTGGCCGTACTAACTCCGGTCAGCAGCGCGCCCGGAGGGCACCTGAATTCGGGAACAGTCGTGCAGATAACCTGGCCGTTGGCGATCCCCGACACATATTCGCCTGCGGGGCATTTCATTTCCGCCTTGTCGCCGGTGATTTTGTCCGTCGGGAAACAGGAAGTTCCCGCCTTGTCGCAAAGCTCTGTCACCAGCAGGCTGTCACGGCCCCGGATGTCCCCCGCGACCTCGACGGTTTGCGTCTGTATTGCCGCGCCGACTCCGACCGTGCCGCCACCCGGGCTTCCCGCATTGACGAGATCACGGATATTGGAACTGTCGGTGGCAACCCTCCAGAGAGGCGTATCGACGGCCGTATAATACTCCACGTTGTCGTCGAAATGCGCGGCTCCGCTGACGGAGGCCTTCGCCGCCGCCCTGTAGACGGCGCTGGCGGCGGAAGTATTGCAGTTTTCAGTGTCGAGATTCCCCGCAGGGCAGGGTACCCCCATCTTGCCCTGCCGTGTAGTGGCGCCCTGCTTGTCCGGGCCGTGGCTGACCATCACGAAGTGGGCGGATCCCGCCGGCTCGACCAAAGTATTGCCGTTGCCGTCCACGACGGCTACCCCGCCGGAATTCTTGTCGTAAGTCCCTGACACGGCCAGGGGCTCAGTCACCGCATAATCGATCTTCATGCCATAGCCGTCCTCCGAAAATTCTTCCGGCAGGTTCAGCGTACGGAAGGGAACGGTTCCCCGCCGGACGCGCGGCGCCGTGCCGGCAAAAGCGGGAACGCTGACCTCTGCAAAAATGCCCAGGAATCCCGAGTGTATTTGATAGAATCTCATTTCGCCAACATCACAGAGATCATGATCATGACTAAGCGGACACGTCGCCTCGAACTCGTCTCCGGAGTTTGGGCATTTCATGGAAGGGTCGTTTGTGTATATAAAACCAAGATATTCTGCATAATTGCAGGGGGCTGCCCCGCACAACCATGAATCGAGAAGCATTTCAGGGTGATCCGACGCCATCTGCGGCCCGGGTCCGAGGACTTCCATGGCAGGCGTCGCGCCCAGAAGCCGCGCGCCGGTCTCGATGCAGATGCCATTGGCGCAGGTGCCGGCGGCCTGGGAAACGTCCGCGCAGTCCCCCTCCATTCCGTAGTCCGGGCTGTTTCTGTCCAGATCTGCGCGCGCCGGGCAGGGATACCTGCCCTGCTGTATCAGGAAGTTCCCGACAGCCCGCGTCACCAGCCCTGTATTGCTGACGGTCGTATCCGTCGTCGTTTTCCTGATGTAAACGTTATATCCTGCCAGAAAGGACGATATCAGGACGCCCGCGACAAGAGTGACGATGGCCAATTCGATCAGGGAATGCCCCGTCTCGGAATTTCTTTTTTTCATGACACAGTCTCCATGCTGTTTTATTTTCAGGGCGTCCCGCATATTATGCTCCCCGCCGCGTTGAATCCTTTTACATACTGCCCAGACGGACACGTCCCTGACGCCAGGCCGGTGGGATTGACCTTCGGCACGCAAACCACCTCCGCCTCCTTGATCCCGTTGACGGCCCCGTTGGCGCCGCAGGTGACCCCGGCTCCGCCGATCATCTTCGCCGGGAAGCAATTGTCTCCGTCCCCATCGCAATACTGATCCCCGAGCGTCCGCTGCGCGCGCAGACTGCCATTGACGTCAAGCATCATATCGGGCTGATCCGTGCCGATGCCCACGCTGCTGTTCGCCGTGTTATAAATGCTTTTCGACACGACGTTGGAATACCCCCATCGGTCTATCCGCATGTTGTTGCTCGTGACCAGAATCTTGTCATCGAAATAATCCGGCCCGGGGCGGAGGCTTCTGTGCTGGCTGTAATCGTAAAAAACGCCCGTGTTGCCGCAATTGAACAGATCGAGCCCGGCATCCGTGCCTGAGCAGAGTCTCCTTTTTCCAGAAAGGTTATACGCTCCGACGCCATTTTCCCCGTGGGACAGGACGACGAACGGCGTGGCATAAACAGTGGCCACACCGTCCACATAAGTCGTCTTGGGGGTCGGAACCCAGGCCGCCGCCGCATTCGGAACCTCTATGTCGATAACCCCGTAAGGGTCCTGATCCGGAGGGGAATAAGTGGCGGGATCCGTCAGGTACTTCGAGACGGCATAAAGAAATTTGTTCCCCCAGCCATCCATGCTGACCTCGATCGGAAGATTGAGGGTTACATAGGGAATCGAACCGATGTAAACCTCATCGACGTCCGCGTCAACGTCCGCAGAGGTGTCGCGCCCTCCGTCCACGAGGCATCTCCCGTCCGCCACGCATCCCGATACCGTCAGGCATATCTCTTTTCCGGAGTCTGCCTCGCTTGGTCCCAGAGTCGGCTTCGCGGGACAGGGCAGGCGGCCGTTTTCGGTCAGAAACTTGTCGAGGGCGGTCTGGATGGCCTCGCCGCGGTAGCCTGTGTCCGAAACGTACCTCTGCCTGTGGGACTCCTTGTACAGCTGAAGGGTCGTCCCCCCGACAATCCCGGCAAACACAAGAAGGATCGACAACTCGACCAAAGAGAAGCCTCTATTCGCTTTTTTCCCGGCACCCATGATTAACCCCTGGAATCCCTTTCACCCCTGATTCTACAGGAGTTGTTTCAACGAAATATTAACAAAACGCTACAAAACGGAAAAATTTTAATAAAACAAGAGCTTATTGCAGCCTCTTCGAAAGGCCGCAGGCAGACTACGGAGTTTCGCAAATGATCGTTCCGAGCAGGGTCACCCCGACTATGAATTGTCCGGCCGGACAGGTTTGCCCGCCGGGCGTGAGCACCGGCAATGGAATATCCCCGGAGCACAGAACGTACCCCGGATTGGCGCCGTTCTGTCCCGCAATCCCCGTCACAAGCTTGATGTTGTTGGCTGTCGCCGTCGTACAGCCGATCCCCGTGACGCCGCCAAGGATGTCCGGATCAAAACAGTAGGCGTTACCCGAGTCATGCGTGTAATCGCACAGGAGAGGCGTGTTGACGTCATCTCCCCTGACAGGACCGATGACGTCCATTTTATACGCAGGATTGTCTGTTCCGACTCCGACATTTCCTTTATTGAGGTTGTAAAGGGTGTTTTCAAACCCGAACGCCTTTGAATAATCCCAGAGCCTGGAAATGACATACGCCTCATACGTCACCAGATCGTCGAAATACCCCACGCCGGACACTATGGATCTCAGGCCGTCTATAAAAACAGACCCCCCGTTGCAATTGTTTCCTTCGAGCGCAGGGGATGCCGGACAGGGAAACGTGATGCTGCCGTTTACGTTATGGGCTCCGAAGCCGTTATCTCCGTGAGAAACGAGCGCATAATGCGCCCCATCTGTGGGTTGAACCAGCGTCCTTCCGAATTCATTCCGGACGGCGACGGCTCCATGCGAAGTATCGAAAGTGGCCGTCTGCGCCATGTATCCGCTGACAGCGTAGGTGAATTGATGCCCCCAGGCATCCCGCACGAGCTCCATATGCATGGTGTTCGCCCTCTTGTCCCCCTCGAGGGGGCCCCACATTCCTGCGCCGAGATCCGTCGCGAAAGCTGCCGCGGAGACATGGTCAGACATGCACTTGTACGGAATACTGCTCTCCCAGACAATATCACCCGCCACATACCCGTGGGAAGTCACCCAGTCCGCCGCCGATGCGGTGGCGGAAGCCCATCTCAGGGTTCTGAAGGGGACTCCCCCGGTCAGAACGGGATCCGTGTCCGTATCGCCGTCAGCTGCCGTATCGCGCGCTCCGGCCACCTTGCACACGCCCCCGACACATGTCCCTATGGGCACCGCGAAGGACATCAGGGCACAATTCTCGATTCCGGCGCCAGGATCCGTCATATCCAGAGAAGGGTCCGCCGGACAGGGGTACCTATTGCTGGCGTTCGTGAAATCTGAAAACGACGCCTTGATCGCATTCATTCGTTCATATGTTTCCGTAAAGCGCTGACGCTTGACATAGCCGTCATACGACTGCATACCCGCCACCAGCAGCAGACCGGAAATCACCAGCACCGCCGAAAGTTCGAGAAGCGTAAAACCTCCTGAATAACGGGAATATCTCATTGTGCCGGATCCCCCAAATACACCGTCCCATCATACATTTTAAGTCCAAAAGTCTGAAAAATCGGTTAATAATGGATTAAGAAATGTTAAAAAGATAACCAAATTGAGGATTTATCATGCCCTGTCTCAGAAAGACGCGCCATAAAAAGATAACAGGGCTTTTCCTGTGCAGCCTTGTTGCCTTCTTTTTCTCCTTCCCCGTTTTTGCGCAGATTCTTCCGACTGCCTCCCCTGCCGCGCCGCCGGCGACAGGTTCCCTGCCACAGCAGCCCGGAGACGCTTTGGGAAGAGGAACTCCCAAGGGTATGATTCAGAAATTTCTGGACACGGTGGGGGGCGAAAATTATGAGAAGGCGGCTCAGTATCTCGACCTCAGCAAGCACTCCAAGGCCTGGCAGAAAAGACAGGGTCCCGAGCTCGCCAGGGGTCTTCAGACCCTGCTGGATCAGTGGGGCTGGGTTGCGGACAATTCGAATTTGAGCGACAGTCCCGAGGGAAATCGGGATGACGGACTTCCGCCCGGAATCGATCTCGTCGGCACGATCCGGGACAAGGCGGCGGGGGAATCGTTCGATCTGCTTGTGGAGAGAGCGGACGATCCCGCGAACGGCCCTATCTGGCGGTTTTCCAGGGAAACGGTGAGCAACATCCCGGATCTGCTCTCGACGATGCCCGTCGGCCCCCTGGACCGCATGCTGCCCAGGATCCTCATCGAGAACAAGTGGTCGGGCGTTCCGGTGGGCCACTGGGCGGCGCTCATCGTCCTTGCGGGGATATCCCTGATTGTGTCGTGGCTGCTGACGCTGGGCGTCATAGTCCTGATCCGGCTCGCCGGGGAGCAGACCCATCCCGGACACACGAAACACGTGCTCGATATTTTCGTGCTGCCCGTCAGGGTTTACATCGCCGTGGGATTTTTCGCGATTCTGACTCGTGTGGCCGGCGTTTCGATCGTCGCGCGCCAGGATCTCGGCCTGATCGCCGAAATCATCACCTGGCTGGCGCTCGCATGGCTGCTGTGGCGCGTCATCGATGTTATCGCGGTATCGACCCAGGAGCGCATGAGCCACAAAAAAAAGCGCGGCAGCCTGTCCGCCATCGCGTTCTTCCGCCGGAGCATTAAATTCTTTCTTGCGGCGGTGGCCGTTTCCGTCGTGATGGACAGAATGGGCATAAATGTGACCACAGGGGTCGCGGCTCTCGGCATCGGGGGGCTGGTTCTGGCCTTCGGCGCGCAGAAGACCATCGAGAATTTCGTGAACAGCCTCACGCTTATCATCGAGCAGCCGGTGCGCCTCGGCGATTTCTGCAAGGTCGGAGACATCCTGGGGACGGTCGATGATATCGGGATGCGCTCGACCCGTCTGAAAACGCTGGATCAGACAATCGTCACCATCCCGAACGGGCTGTTCGCGTCGCAAATGATCGAGAACTTCACCCTGCGCGACAGCTTCTGGTTCCATCCAATCCTCGGTCTGCGGTACGAGACGACGCCGGAGCAGATTCGCTATCTCCTCGTCAGGGTGCGGGAAATGTTGTATTCCCACCCCCGCGTCGATCCCGATCCCGCCCGCGTCCGCTTCATCAGGTTCGGCGCAAGCTCACTGGATATAGAGGTTTTCGCCTATATCCGCGCGGAGGATTACAACGAATTCCTCGAGGTTCAGGAGGACCTGATGCTGCACATCATGGATATCGTCAGCGAGAGCGGCAGCGGTTTCGCCTTCCCGTCGCAGACGCTTTATATGGCCAGGGATACCGGCATCTCGGAAGAGAAAAAGCGCAATGCCGAGGCGTGCGTACGAAAATGGAGGGAGAAAGGGGATTTGCCTCTGCCGATCTTCGATTCGGAACGCCCAGACCAGCCCGGGAACGCTCTCAAAGGCTAGTTTCCCGAATCATCGAGGCCGAAAGACTAAAACTTTCCGCCGCCAAAGCAGCATCAGGATCAGCAGGCCGTCCAGCGAAACACTGACGAAGGGATAAAGGGCTGTGGCGAGCGTTGTCCGTTCCAGCGCGAGAATGGAGAGGATGAATTGCACCATGCCGATGAAATAGGCCATCGCGCATTCCTCCCACGGTTTCATCCATGATTTCCTGAAGGTGGGATAAAAAGCCGCCACGTCGATCATCGCGGCGATCACGACCGCCCACAGAGGGTTGCCCGTCATCTTCCAGAGGGGGATCGCCAGCAGGGCAGTGATGAACGCCACCCAGTCGCTTCGGGTAATATGCTTTTCGCCGCAGAAAAAGCTCGCGCCCGCAATACAGAAGATAATCAGGGCGGATACGCCGAGGTTCCATGCGCCGGGGCCGGCTTTTTCAACGACCTGCACGGCGAAGGCGATGGATTGCAGTATTCCCCAGATGAGCCAGGTGAACAGGTGAGGTTTGGTTGTGCCCCGGTAAATCCCCCATATGTAGACGGCGTAGCAGACTATCCCCACCGCAACGGACAGCCCACCGAGGATTTCTTTTTCAGTCATGTTCCTTAAGTGTTGAAATCGAGGGGGATTTTAGCGCGCAGGGCGTCCTTTTTTTGATTTTTTGGGGGCATTGAGGAGGCTCCTTCATTTTTGGCTCGTTCCGACGAAGGTATGAGATTCTGTGAAACATGTCAAATCGAAACCCATTGCTGTGATCCCTCCGCTTTTGCGGGGACCCGAAGGGCAAGGCACGAATAATTTTAGAAACGGCTGTTATATATCGTTGTTAATTTTCAGATTACAGAAATTTTACTTTGCAAAACAACCTTTTCATGCTACAAACACAAGGTAATAAATAATTGAGTTATGGAACTTCGAAAGAGGTGATTAAGATAGTACAGGTCGTTGTACGCGATAACAACATTGATCAGGCACTGCGCGCGTTGAAGAAAAAGATGCAGCGCGAGGGGCTTTTCCGTGAGATGAAGATCCGTCGGCATTACGAGAAGCCGTCGGTCAAAAAGGCACGCGAGAGATCAGAAGCCGTCAGGCGTTATCGCAAGCTGGAGCGCAAACGCAAGGAACGCGACGGCGAGTAGTCATTCTTCACCGATGACTGATAAAAGAAAAACCCCCGCGCGACAGCCGGGGGTTTTTCTTGTGCAATGCCCGGAAATCAGTGCAGTAAAAACCTCGGCGCTTTCAGGGACTGCGCCTCCGGACTTATCTCCGCCCTCAATCCCCGCAAAATGTCTCCTGCTGTGATGGAAATGTCGGGCACGACGGAAACGCCCTCGGTGGCGAGATCAATGAACATCTCCAATGTCGATTTCGCCGCAGGGAACACCTCGACGAGAACGTCCTGATCCGGTTTCAGATTGGCCTCCACCCTGGCGAATATGATGGCCTTGTCAAGGCCGCCCAGTTCATCCACCAGCCCGTTTTCCTTCGCCTGCTTTCCCGTCCAGATGCGTCCCTCCGCAACGGAAATCACTTGCTCCCGCGTCATTTTACGGCCTTCCATCACCCTGACGACGAAAGCTTCGTAGAGACCGTTCAGCATGCCCCCGATGCGCTCTTTTTCCTTGTTGGAGAAAGAGACGTTGGAAGACCACATCCTCGCATTGTCGCCGAACTGAACCCCTTCCCAGTTGACGCCGAGCTTCTTCCACATCTGCGCCAGAACGAACTTGCCCCCGAACACGCCGATGGAGCCGGTGATGGTCGCCGGTTCCGCAACGATGACCTTTGCCGGCGTGGCGACCCAGTACCCGCCGGATGCGGCATAACCGCCCATCGAGACGATCACCGGTTTGCCTCTCTGCTGCGTCTCGATGATGGCGCGGCGAATGGACTCCGCCGCTTCCGGCGCGCCTCCCGGGCTGTCGATGCGGAAAACGACCGCAGCGACGTCTTTATCGTTCTGCGCCTCCTCGAAGGCTGCCACGACATTGTCGGCGGCCATCCCGAATCCGCTCAATCCGGCGCGGGCCTGGCTGCTGTAGGAAACAATATCGCCGACGCCGAAAATCAGGGCGATCTTGACTTTGTCCTCATGCGCGCCGGAGGAAGCCGGCTTGCGAAAAGATTTTCCTATGAAGCCCTGCATCTTTCCGCTCTGACCGAACGTGTCCGACCAGTAGGAATACCCGGACAGATCGACCGTCCTGACGTCGCTGCTGCCTGCCGTGAGTTTGGCTTCATCCACCATCTGGTTGTAGTAGCCGATCTTGTCGACCAGGTTCAGCTTGGTCGCCTCGATGTCGCCGTAAGGGGCGTCGTCGATGATCCGACGCACCGTGTCCGCCGGTATCTTGCGGTTTTCGGCAATGCCGTACACCATCTGCATGGCGAGGTCATTGACAAGGCCGGTCATCATTTCGCGGTGAGAGGCGCTCATGCCCTCTTCCGTCAGGCTTTCCGCGGCGGATTTGTAGAGCCCCTTGCGGGCGAATTGCGCCTCCACGCCGACTTTATCCATGATCTCCCTTAAAAAAGGGACTTCCGCCGCCACGCCGTTCATGGAAACGCTGCCCACCGGCTGCAGCCATATCTGGTCGAAAGCCGCCGCCAGATAATAGCTTCCCATGCCGGAGGAAAAACCGCCGTACTCCTCGGAGAACACATAGGCGAATTTTCCCGTGGTGCGGAATCTGGTGATCGTATCGCGCAGCTCCTGGATTTGCGCCGGAGACATGTCGATGTCCTGAATCCGGGCGACGAACCCCTTCACGCGGGAGTCTTTGGCGGCCTGCGTCAGGGCATCCGTCACTTCGTGGAAAGTGGTCGCGGGACGCAGCAGCGGCTGCGTGAGGGAAGGCATCGTCACCTTCTCCATCAGTCCTGACTTGAACGTATAGGACAAAATGATTCTGTCCGGCATAGCCGCAGGAACGTACGGGGCGACTTTGTAAGAAGCCATGGAAAGAAGGACGATGACGGCGGTCGCCGCCATGCCCATTACAATGAAGAACCTTCTGAAAAAACGCACCACGCGTCTGAAAAGGGAGTCTTTTTTTTGCGGCTGCTGAATATGCACCATTCCGATATCCACTTTTTTAAAATCTCTGTCTTTCACTGCAGGCCACCGACTGAACCGCTGCAAAGCGGCCTCCGATCTTACACCAGAGTCATGATCCGGAAATCCGGACATGCTTCCCGGAAAAGTCTAACAGAGCCTTACAGGGATTGAAAGATATGTTTCCGGTTGCATCCCGGGCCGGGATTCCGCGCCGCTGATTATTTTTCAGCCCCGCAGGCAAGCTTGAGATAGAAAATGGACAATGCGGCGAGGACGGCGCCGCCGCCTTTGTCAAGACGGCTCTTGTCGGCGCGTTCGAGAGCCTGCGCCTCGTTTCCAACGGTCAGGATTCCGTTTCCGACGGCGAGACCGAGCCTGAGGGCGACATCCATCAGACCCCGCGCGCTTTCGTTGCAGACGATGTCGTAGTGGTAGGTTTCGCCGCGAATGATGCAGCCAAGCACCACGAAAGCGTCAAAAGGCTTTCCCGTCTTTCTCTGCGCCGCGAACTGCAGGGCTGAGGGGATTTCCAGAGCGCCCGGAACAGCCATGAGTTCATGCGTGGCGTTGAATTTTTCCAGAGTGCTTCTCGCGCCGTCCACGAGAAGATCATTGACGCGGGTGTAAAAACGCGCCTCCAGAAGCAGGACATGCGGCGGCTTTTGAAAGTGGAGAGCGGGTGTTTCGTCTTCGCGGTGAATTTGCATCGTTATGACTCCCTTATTTTCCGGTGTTGCGGCGGTATGCGATCAGGTCGGCGATCGTTCCGATTTTCATGCCGTGACGGAGGGCGAACGGGAGAAGATCCGGCAGACGCGCCATCGTGCCGTCGTCCTTCATTATTTCACAGATAACCCCCGCAGGACGCAATCCCGCGAGCCTTGCTATGTCCACGGCGGCCTCCGTATGGCCTGCCCTGACCAGCACGCCGCCGTCGCGGGCGCGCAGCGGGAAAACATGGCCGGGAACAACGATGTCCTCCGGTGTCGCGCCGTCCGCGCTTGCAACCTGCATGGTGCGCGCTCTGTCCGCCGCGGAAATGCCGGTCGTAACCCCGTCTCTGGCTTCGATGGAAACCGTGAAGGCCGTTCTCCCGTGAGCGCGGGCGCCGCCCATCAGCGGCAGGTCGAGCCTGTCGATCAGGGAAGCTTCCATGGCAAGGCAGATCAGGCCGCGCCCTTCTTTCGCCATAAGATTGACGGCATCCGGCGTGATGAAGGCGGCGGGAAGGATCAGGTCGCCCTCGTTCTCCCTGTCTTCGTCATCGACCAGGATGAACATGTGCCCCTCCCGCGCTTCCGCGATGATGTCTTCCGTGGACGCGAGGCCGTTCTGCGGGGCATGGAAAGTCGCCGGACGGGTCACTTGCCTAAAATCCTTGCGACGTAACGCGCCAGAAGGTCGATCTCCATGTTCATGGAGTCGCCCACCCGCGCCTGTCCGAAGGTCGTCACCTCCCAGGTGTGGGGGATGATATTGATTCCGAACATGTTCCCCTCGACTTCGTTGACCGTCAGGGACACGCCGTCGAGGGCGACGGAGCCTTTCGGCGCGATGAACTTCTGAAAATCGGGAGGCACGCGCAGTTTGATGCGATGCGACCCGCCTTCGGGAACGATGCTTTCGATGACAGCCAGTCCGTCGATATGGCCGGAAACAATGTGGCCGCCCAGTTCATCGCCCATCTTCAGGGATTGCTCCAGATTGACGCGCGCTCCGACGTCCCATGTCCCGAGGTTCGTTTTCGAGAGGGTCTCGCGGGAGGCATCGATGGAAAAACTGCCACCCTTTTTTTCGACGACCGTCAGGCAGCAGCCCGAGCAGGCGATGGACGCCCCCGTCGAAAATGCGGACATGTCCCACGGCGTGGAAATCGAATAGCGCACGTCCGGCCTGCCGACATCCACCGTTTCGATTCTGCCTATAGCCGTGATGATTCCCGTGAACATGCTGGCTCCGTTAACTGCGGGGAGTATATATTAACAATGGCGGATTTCAACACTTAGGTATCAGGATACGGAAAAACCTCCCGGAGGCAGTTTTGCCCGCAGTTCCCTTCCGGCGTGTGTGCCGAGCTGACGGGCTTCCTGCAGGGTCGATACCTGCGTCAGGTAAGAGGCTTTTTTGACGTCGCTGCCGTCCGGGCGCGCCGCCAGAACGTCAAACCGCGTGCGGTTCTGCGAATCGGGCACGCCCATCAAAGCCGCAAGCGGCGTCTTGCAGGAGCCGTCCATCACGTCGAGGAAGGCCCGTTCCGCCGTCACGCGGTTTTCTGTCTCCGGGCAATGCACCGCTGACAATAGCATCCTGACGCGCCCGTCGTCCGTCCGCACCTCGATGCCGACCGCCCCCTGCGCCACAGCCGGCAGCATGACCTCCGGCTCCAGAATTGTTTTGACCAGATGCCCAAGCCCCAGCCTGTTCAGCCCCGCCACCGCGAGGAGCGTCGCATCCGCAACGCCGTCTTCCAGTTTTTTCAGCCGCGTACCGATATTGCCGCGAAAAACGACCATTTTTAAATCAGGCCGCCGAGCCAGAAGGATCGCCCGGCGGCGCAGGCTGGACGTCCCCACGACCGCGCCCGGCGGCAGATCGTCCGGCGTCACGGCCTTCGGCGAAAAAAACGCGTCGCGCGGGTCTTCCCGTGGCAAAAGACAGGGAATGACCAGCCCTTCCGGCAGCTGCGTCGGCATATCCTTCATCGAATGAACGGCGCAATCAATCGTTCCCGCCAGCAGTGCCTCCTCGATTTCCTTGGTAAACAGTCCCTTGCCGCCCGCCTCCGACAGCGCGCGATCCTGAATTTTATCGCCTGTCGTGACGATCTTCACGATCTCTATCGCGCCGTCCTCCTGCAAGCCCGGATGCTTCCCGCGCAAAAACGCGACCAGAAGCTCCGTCTGCGCCAACGCCAAAGGACTTCCGCGCGTGCCGATTCTAAGAACTGCTTTCATAGGATAAAGTTGTATCTTTTTTTACTAAGGAATGCAAAAGCGCACCAAGGATGGAGCCATAATGTCATAGAGCTGTCCTCCGGCAAATTGCAGAATCAAAGACCCAGACACCCCGTAAAACCGTCTGCAAGACCGCGCATCAGCGCGAAGTACAGATTCTGGTCTTCCGGAATGCCGGAGCCCTGTTCGTCCAGAACGCCTGTTTTCGTGTGCGTCCCCTCGACGACGGTACGCACAAGGCGGGCGTCGAATTGCGGCTCGCCGAAAACGCAACGGACATCCAGTATTCTGATTTTTTCGCGGATATTCCCGATCTGTCTTGCGCTTGGTTCCTGCTCCGGCTCCAGCGTGACAGATCCCACGGCGGTCAGGCCGTAGGCCATCCCGAAGTACTGGAAAGCGTCGTGGAATACGATATAAGGCTTGTTTCTGACAGGGATTAACTGCGTTCGCAGATCTTCGTCCAGCGCGGACAGTTTGCCGATAAGAGCGAAGGCATTTTTCTCGTAAACGTACTTGTGATCGGGATAAACTTTTCCCAGTTCCGCCGCGATTTCCCTGACCATGGCTTGAGCGTTCGCGATATCCAGCCATATATGCGGGTCTTGTCCTTCTTCATGACTTTCATGACCCTCCCATACCCCTCCGGCACGAGACTTGAGAGTGACGACCCCCTTTGCTTCGATCAGCGCGACCTTCCGCACATCGTCCGGCAAGGTTTTCAAAGGACGTTCCAGAAACGTCTCAAAGCCGGGGCTTATATAAAAGACGATGCGGGCGTGCTGGAGGGTTCCCATCTGGGAAGGCTTGAGCTGATATCCGTGCGGAGATTGCATCCCCCCCACCAGAAGAACAGGCGTGCCCGTATCCCCCATGACCGCCGCCACCAGCGAATGCAGCGGCTTGATGGATGCGACGACAAGGCTTTCTGCCGCCAAGGCAGGCGCGGAGAGAAGGGCAAAAGCCAAGCATAGAAACGAAACAATATAGTTGCTCCTGAGCTTGTTGAGAGACACCCTCACCCTCCCGCTTCGCGGGTACCTCCCTCTCCCGCAGTGCGGGAGAGGGTTGGGGTAAGGGTGCTCTTCCCGCCAAAACCTGTCGGTATTTTTTGGAATAACTCCATATTTCACGGTTGAAAATATCATGCTATATTGTAGCATCCGCAGTTCGAGAATGTAATCCTGTGGATAGATTTTTGAGGAGCTGGTCAATCCTTGTATCATAAGGCCTTAAAAAGCCTATTTTTTGGTAACATTTTTTACTGACTGTGTATATTATTAACTTATGTTCTTATCTTTGTTCTAGAGGGAATAATGGCTCAAAGTTCAACAATCGAATGGACGAATGCAACGTGGAATCCTGTCACGGGATGCACAAAGATAAGTGCCGGGTGTGATTTCTGCTATGCAGAACGCTTTTCCGAACGCTTTAGAGGAGTAAAAGGGCATCCCTTTGATAAGGGATTTGACCTCAGCTTAAGACCGGAGCGTCTTGAGCAACCGCTATCGTGGAAAAAACCGAAAATGATTTTTGTTAATTCCATGAGTGACCTTTTTCACAAGGATGTTCCCAAAGAATATATTGAACGTGTTTTTGAGACGATGGAAAAGGCTGATTGGCATATATTTCAGGTTCTCACAAAACGCAGTTCCTTAATGAAAAAGTTTGTTAATCAGAGATACAAAGATAAAAAAGTTCCAGAGCATATTTGGCTAGGTGTTTCCATCGAGGATGGGACAAAGCTGTCTCGAGTAAAACATCTTCAGGAGATCAATGCTAGCGTCCGCTTTCTCTCAGTAGAGCCTTTGATAGGCGCTCCCGAAAAGTTGAATTTGGAAAAAATTAAATGGGTAATTGTTGGCGGGGAAAGCGGGCCTTTTGCACGTCCGATGCAGCTTGAATGGGCGCGTTCTGTCAGAGACCAATGTATAAATCAGAAAGTGCCTTTTTTCTTTAAGCAATGGGGTGGTTTTAGACCGAAAGCCGGTGGACGCTCTTTAGACAGCAAAGAGTGGAGTCAGTTTCCAAAGCTTTCAAAAAAACTTTCTGACCCCAATGATTTATTTCAGAATGCCGCAAAGCGGGTCGGTGGCAGATAAATGGTTAAAAAAGAAACTTTGTGGCCATGTAAGCCACGCACCAAATCAAAATTAAAAATTGTTTCAAATTATTTAGGGGCTTGGTTTGGCATCCTTGCCAAAAATGGCTTTAAACATGTTATTTACATAGATGGGTTTTGTGGTCCCGGTGAATATACAACTCGTGAAGAGGGGTCTCCAGTAATAGCCGCAAGAATTGCAAATAGTACAGCTCAGAAATCTCCGGGATTCAAAGCCACTTTATTTTTTGTTGATAAAAACTCAAAGGTTCTCCAGCATTTAAAGTCTACAAATGCAATAAAGAACCTACATCCAAACGTAGATGTTCAGATCAAAGAAGGCGTTTTTGCACAGGAAATTGACAGCATTTTACTTTATCTTAAGAAAAATCCCAAAAGCCCAACCTTCAGCTTTATCGATCCACGTGGTTTTGGTCAAAGCCCTTTCGAAAAACTAAAGCCATTAATGCACAATGAAAGCAGTGAATTGTTCATTAATTTCATGTGCGGATTTATGAACCGTTTTAAAGAGCATAAAGACGAAAAGGTAATTCAAAAAATTAAAGAAATGGTCGGCTCTGATGATCTAACGGCAATTATAAATGCTAACGATCCTATAGATAAACTTTGCGAAGTCTATGAAACCAAACTAAAGAGCTTGGGCGAATATACCTTTAAGGTTAGCATGCGCGATGAGGGAAACGTTAGAGATAATACCTTTTTCTTTTGTGGTCGACAATTACTAGGTTTTCAGAAAATTAAAGAGGCCATGTGGAAGATTGACCCGGAGCATGGAAACTCATTTTCTGCACATGGTGAATTGAAAAAATCTGCCCCTCAAAAAGACTTTTTTGATGAACCAGAACCACAAACGTCAAAATTATCTTCTCTCCTTATCCAACACTATGCTGGAGAGAAAGACGTACCGATAGAAGACATCTTTCGCTGGGTTACAGAAGAGACAGCTTTTTTGCCAACACACGCCAGAATGGAATTGGAGAATTTGTGCGAAAGAGGCCAGATTACTTACAGGGATCCAAGTAATATCGGGCGTAAGCGTCGCAGGAATACCTGGGCAGATGGATGGCTTATAAGTTTTAAAGAACG
Source organism: Pseudomonadota bacterium (assembly GCA_043806835.1). Classification (GTDB taxonomy): domain Bacteria; phylum Pseudomonadota; class Alphaproteobacteria; order Micavibrionales; family UBA2020; genus PALSA-926. Next base: position 44,067 of record JAZDGQ010000037.1, read on the forward strand.
CCCACCTCCGTGACCGCCCCCCTTATCAGCGCCGACAAACTGAGCATCGTCCGCAAGGGGAAGCGGATTCTTGAGGACATCTCTCTTACGATAAAAACAGGGGAATTCGTCACGGTTATCGGCCCGAACGGCGCGGGTAAAACAGTCCTTCTCCACGCGCTGATGGGACTGATGAAACCGGACGAAGGCTCCGTCACGCGCAGGCCCGGCCTGAAAATCGGCTACATGCCGCAACGCTTCGCCCCGGAAACGACGATGCCCATCACGGTCGCCCGGTTTCTCGCTCTGGTGCGGGGGGCGAACAAGGAAGCCATTGACGGTGCTCTGGAGCTTGTCCATGCAACGGAGATCGCGCACCGCCCGATGTCCGTCCTGTCGGGGGGGGAGTTGCAGCGCGTGATGCTGGCGCGCGCGATGCTTCATAAGCCGGATATCCTGATCCTCGACGAACCGGCGCAGGGTCTCGACATCGGCGGGCAGATGTCGTTCCACAAGCTGCTGGAGGACATCTACCGCGCGCGCGGCTGCGCCGTCCTCATGGTGTCGCACGACCTGCACATGGTTCTGGCCTCCACCGGAAAAGTCGTCTGCCTGTTTCATCACGTCTGCTGCTCGGGAGAGCCGAGCGCCGTCGCAAAAGACCCGCAGTTCACCTCCCTGTTCGGAGAGGACATGGCGCGGATGATGGCCGTTTACCAGCACAGCCACGCGCATGAGCACGAGCACGAACATGAACATTGAACCCTGGCTTTTGCGCGCCCTCGCGGGGGGCATCGGCATCGCCCTCGTCGTGGGACCGCTCGGCTGCTTCGTGGTCTGGCGGCGCATGGCCTACTTCGGGGATTCACTGGCGCACAGCGCCCTGCTCGGCGTGACGCTGGGGCTGCTGACCGGGTTCGGCATCGATCCTGCCACCATCGTCGTCTGCGGGCTGTTCGCCGTCCTGCTGGTCTGGCTGCAAAGCCTTCGCATCCTCGCTGCCGACACGCTGCTCGGCATCCTCGCGCATGCCTCGCTCTCCATCGGACTGATCGCCGCCAGTCTGCTGAAAACCGTGCGCCTGAATGTCACCGATTACCTGTTCGGGAACGTGCTTTCCGTGACGAACACCGACCTGCTGTGGATTTACGGCGGCGGCACGCTGGCTCTTTTCCTGATGGTTTTTTTATGGCGGTCGCTCATCCTGACCACGCTTCACGAGGATCTGGCGCGGGCGGAGGGAGTCAACGCCTTCGCGGTCAATCTCTGCTTCATGGCGCTGATGACCCTCGTGATCGCCGTGTCGTCCCGCATCATCGGCATCCTGCTCATCACATCGCTACTCGTCATCCCGGCGGCGACGGCCCGCCCCTTCGCCCGCTCGCCGGAAGGCATGGCCGTCCTTGCAGGAGGGCTCGGCGTTCTGTCCGTATGCGGCGGGCTGTACGGCTCCCTGCGCTTTGATTTTCCCCCCGGCCCTTCCATCATCGTGACGGCGACGACCCTCTTCGCCCTGCTGCTGCCGGGAATGCTTTTGGTGCGCGGAAGAAAGTAAAACCAGGATGCCTCCAGGTCAGTCCTTGTCGGGCGCGTGCGCCAAGGCGAGGAATCCGTCCGCATCCTTGCCTGTGTCGCGGGTATTGATGCTCACCAGCCACAGGGTCAGGAAGGCTGCCGCGACGCCGTAAATGCCGGGACCCCCGCTGGTCGGCAGGCCGAGGAAGGACTTGACGCCGGACAGCAGCAGGATGATGAACACCATCGCGATGCTGAGGCCGACCCAGACGCTGGCGATGACGCCCTGCCGCGTCGCGCGACGCCACCACAGCGTGCCGAGCATGGCCGGGAAGATGGCGCTGGCGGCGATCCCGAACCCGAGGGTCACCAGCCAGGCGACGTTCTCGTCGCGCAGAACCGCCGCCAGAGCCACGGCGATCACCGACATGACAACCGTGGTGACACGGGCGATCAGGATGCCCTGCTTGTCGGTCGCGTTCTGGTTGATATACACCTTATAGACGTCATTGCTGAAGGCCGAGGCGACGGTAATCATCAGACCGGCGGCCGTCGACAGAACCGCCGCCACCGCGCCGGCGGCGGCTATCGCGACCAGCCACCTGCCGCCGACGAGATTGCTGATCTCCAGCACGGCCATGTTCTTGGCCAGGCCGACACCGGTCGGCCCCTGCGAAATCCAGCTCACCAGCTTGGGATAGATGGCCGGGAACAGCATGAAGCCGAGAATGATGGCGGCCAGATAGAAGACGGCGAGAGCGGAGATGCAGAGCGCCACGCTCTTCTTGGCGGCGCGCGCGCTCGGCACCGTGAAGAACATGACCAGGATGTGCGGCAGGCCGGCGGTGCCGAAAATCAGCGCCACGACCATGCTTATCATGGCCAGAGAGCCGCCGGTCTTGACGCCGACGGTCATGGCGCTGGGCGCATCCGGCATCAACTGGCGCGCGGTTTCTATCGCCCGCATCGAATCCGCGTTGGTCATGCCTCTGAGGGCGTCGACGACGGCGGGGTTTTTGCCCGCGAGCAGCGGCGGCACCGCCTTGGCGGCGGCGTTCAGCGCATCCAGAAAGCCGTCACCGACCGTGAAATAGGCGAGCACGACCAGGAGCACCATGGTTATCCATAGGAACAGAGCCTGAAGCACCTGATTGTAGAGCGTGCTCTTCATGCCGCCGAAGACGACGTAAATGCTGATGAGCGCGCCGATGCCGGTCGTCACCCAGAGGAAATCCCAGTTCAGCAGCATGACGAACAAGGCTCCGGCGCCGATCATCTGCGGAACCAGATAGAAGGTCGAGACGACGATCGTGCAGACGGTGATGGCGAGCTTGACCTTCTCATCCGGGTAACGGCGGTGCAGCGCGCCGGCAACCGTAAAGGTTCCGACGTTACGCAACGGCCCGGCGATCAGGAACAGCAGGGACATGTAGCCGCCGAAGAAGCCGACGGATATCCAGATGGAGTCGATGCCGAAAACCCCGATGTCGCCAGCGCAGCCCAGGAAGCTGGCGGCCGACAGATAGCTGCCGACCATGGCGATGCCGACCTGAACCCAGGGCACGCCCTTGCCGGCGACGTAGAAATCGGAGGCCGAGGAGGTGCTGCGGCTGGTCCACCAGGTGATGACGATGCTGGCGATCACGAAGAACAGGATGAAGCCGATGATGAGGAAATTGTCTTCCATGGATCAGCCCCCCTTCCTGAACCAGATGACGATCAGAACCCACGACAGAGGGAAAACCAGCAGCGAACTCAGCAGGCAGAGCGGCATTCCGAAGACCGGGATCATGCCGTAATCGCGAAGCACCGGCGTGCTCAGAGTGGCACTGAAGATGTAAAAGGCGAAAAAGATGAAAAACAGGCCGAAATTGACAATCGCTTTCTTTCGCAGATTGGAGGCCGGCGGCGATGCGGCGTTTCCGGGGGCGGGTTCGGTCATTTCAACTCCTAAAGCGGCTAAAAAACCGACAGACGTCGACTATCGGCACAGACCGCCCTTGAAAAAGTACCGAAGGGAAGACGCGAAGTCAAGCGGCGGACGCGCGGAAATCGGATTTAATGAACATTGTTGAGAAGGATGTGCGCCCAGATGCCGGCGGCGTAGCCGAGCGCCACGGCCCAGCTCCATTTCAGGTGGCTGAAGAACGTGTAAACGCCCCGCGCCTGCCCCATCAGCGCGACGCCGGCGGCGGAGCCGATGGACAGGATCGACCCGCCGATGCCGACGGTCAGCGTCACAAGCAGCCACTGGCCGTGGCTTATGTCGGGTGCCATGCGGAGAACGGCGAACATGACGGGGATATTGTCGATGACGGCGGAGACGAGGCCGATCAGGATGCCGGCGGTCGTCGCTCCCATGTCCTGATAGAGAAAACGGGAAAGCCCCGTGAGATATCCGATCGTTCCAAGCCCCCCGATGCACAGGATGATGCCGTAAAAGAAAAGCAGCGTATCCCATTCCACCCGCCTGATGCTGGTAAAGATGTCAAACGGCTTTTCCACTTTCCTGTCCGTCTCGTATTTCCTGATGAAATGGCCGTAGAGCATCAGCAGCCCCAGCCCCGTCATCATCCCGAGGAAAGGAGGCAGGGACAGCGTATGATACAGCACCACCGTCAACGCCACCGTCAGCATGAAAAGGGCGATGACGACATATCCGCCCCGCTTGACGACGGCGCTGTCGCCCGACACTTTCGGGGAAGTCTCGTTGCTGATGGCGAAGGACATCAGGACGGCCGGCACCAGCCAGCTCACCAGGGACGGGATGAACAGGGCAAAAAATTCAAAAAACGTGACAATCCCTTTTTGCCAGACCATCAGGGTCGTGATGTCCCCGAAGGGGCAGAACGCGCCGCCCGCGTTCGCCGCGACGACGATGCTGATGAAGGAAACCGATACGAAAACGGGGTTTCCGGCGCCGACGGCCAGCACGACCGCGCCGAAGACAAGCGCCGTCGTCAGGTTGTCCGCCACCGGCGACATGAAAAAAGCCATCAGCCCCGTGATCCAGTAAATCGTTTTGAAGGACAGCCCCATGGAGACCATTTTCACGCGCAATGCCTGAAATACGTTCCGTTCCTCCAGAGTGTTGATGTAGGTCATGGCCGACAGCAGAAAGAAGGCCACTTCCGCGTATTCCAGAAAATTCTGGCGCAGAAGCTCGGAGACTTCCCCGCCCCTTCCGTTCTGATGATAGATGTACGCCACCAGAACCCAGACGATCCCCGCCGCGACGATCACGGGCTTGGATTTGCGGATATGGATGACTTCCTCGGAAACCACCAGAAGATAGGCGAGGACAACCAGCGCCAGGCAGACATAGCCCGCCCAGTGGCCGGTGTAATCCGGCGCGGCCCCTTCCGCCGCGTAGGCCGGACGGGACAGGAGGAACATCAGGGACGCGAAGATTATTCCCTGCAGTCTGCTTCTAAAAGCGCCGATTTTTGTCATGCCGCCTTCTCCTTCAGTTGTTCCAGCTTCGCCCCGACGGAGGAAAGCTTGCCGACGATGTTCTCGTAGCCGCGCTCCAGATGATAGATGCGGTGGACGACGGTCTCCCCTTCGGCGATCAGCCCCGCCAGGACGAGGGAGACGGACGCCCGCAGATCCGACGCCATGACCTCCGCGCCCTTCAGCCTGTCCACGCCGCGCACAAGGGCGGAAGCACCGTGGACGGTGATGTCGGCTCCCATGCGCGCCAGCTCGGGAACGTGCATGAAGCGGTTTTCGAAAATCGTTTCCGTGACCATGCCCGCGCCCTCGGCAATCGCCAGCATCGACATCATCTGCGCCTGAAGGTCGGTCGGGAATCCGGGATAGGGCTCCGTCATGACGTCCACGCCGCGCAGACGCCCGTTGACCCTCTTCACGGTGATGCTGTCGCTGCCCCCCGTGATCTCGACGCCCGACCTGTGCAGCGGGTCGAGGAGATAGTCAAGGTGGTGGATATTGCCGTTCTTCAGCGTCAGTTTTCCCCCGGCCATGGCTCCCGCGATGGCGAACGTCCCGGCCTCGATCCGGTCGGCGATGACGGTATGCTCCGTCCCGCGCAGGAAGGTCTTTCCGTGAATGATGATCTTGTCCGTACCCAGACCTTCGATCTCCGCGCCCATCTTGTTCAGGCATTCGCCGAGGTCGATGATCTCCGGCTCGCGGGCGGCATTGACGAGCGTGGTGACTCCTCTGGCCAGCGTCGCCGCCATCATGACGTTCTCGGTCGCGCCCACGGAGACTTTCGGGAAGTGGATATGCGCGCCCCTCAGTCCCTGCGGCGCTTTCGCCTCGATATAGCCATCGACAAGCCCGATGTCCGCGCCAAGCTGCCGCAACCCCTCAATATGCAGATCGACGGGGCGGGTGCCAATGGCGCAGCCTCCGGGCAGGGACACTTTCGCTTCGCCGTGCCGCGCCACCAGGGACCCCAGCACAAGGACGCTCGCCCGCATTTTACGCACCAGATCGTAGGGCGCAACGCATCCGGTGATTGCAGGGACGTGCAGACGAAGGGTTTTGCTTCCGGCATCATAGGAGGACACGGCGCCCAGCAGCGCCAGTACCTCGCCGAGGGAGGCGACGTCCCGGAGATTCGGAACCCTGTGCAGAATGAGCGGCTGATCGGTCAGAAGCGCCGCCGCCATCAGCGGAAGCACTGCGTTCTTGGCGCCGCTGATTTCAATCTCACCATTAAGCGGCGCACCGCCATAAATCCTGATCCTGTCCATTAATGCCCGTCTTTAGATGTTTTCGTGGAAGTCATGAGTTGTTGTCTCATACAAGGGCGCGGATGGGAAGAGGGATAAAAAATAATTACATAATTATAAA
>JAZDGQ010000038.1:0-18883 GCA_043806835.1 Pseudomonadota bacterium
CGAAATAATAAGAAACTTGATTCCGGAGCACTTGACTATTTTTGTGGATTTATGTATAAAGAACAAGCTCCACATTAATTTGACAACAGGTATTGTCTCATGGCGTATGCTCACTCTCCCGAAAGAAAAAGATCTTGAAATCTGCCCCCTGATGAGCTTATGGCGCTGGGCAAAAAGTTATTGACGAAATCCGCATCATTCAGCCCCCCAGCCGTTAACCGCCTATAATAAAACAAGCCTTTCGATATCAATTACTTGCCATGATTAATACCAATCCCACACAGTGCACGACTCATTTTCTCACATATTGAGAATCCCCGCTTTTCATTGCGGGAAAAGCATCAAAAATGTTTTACGATGCCCTGGAGCGCGACTTCGATGTTCTGTGTTTCCTACCCCCCGCCGCGCCTTGCCTTGTCGCAGCGGGTGCGGTTCACGAACTTCTCGAACAGCCCCAGACGCCGATTCAGCGCGGCCATGATTTTCGAGCGGTCTTTGGCGTCATCCCTGAGGAAGACCTCCCGGCGGCCTCGGCCTCGGCCTCTCCATCGCGCAGGATATCGTCCACAGCCACGGCAGGGAAATCTTCCTCGAAAAAAGCAGCCACGGGGGGTTGAGGGCGGTGATCAGGTTGCCGCTTTGAAGAAGCGCGTGACCATTATAGCTGAATTTATAATTACTGATAGACATGCCACCCCGCCGAAGGGCGGGGTCTGGCCGCGCGAAGCGCCTTGATAAACAGCGGCTTCGCCGCATGCCGGATGCCGCCCTTCGGCGGCATGGCGAAACGGAGAGGTCTATCAATAATTTCTGGCTCAGCTATACAATGGATAAGGTTCCCTGCGGGGATGATTGAAATCCCTCCTCGCCATTCACGGAGAGCTGTTTAGTGAATTAGAATTGAGTCTCCGGAATTTTCTATCTGTCGCAAATTTCTGCGCTAAAATCACGGCAAAGAAAGGAAACCGCGTTTTCTTCGTTTTCCACGATATGATAGTTTAAACCCTCTAATTGGTCGCTCTTGATTGAGCGAATATCAATGGTGAGATGTTTTACCCTTAGATCGTCAAATGTTCCCAAATGAAACTCTCTGACTCCTATAAAATCCAGATGTAAACATTTTGTTTCTGCCCCTTCCAGAGAGGATACAAATTGAAAAGATACATCAAACCGATCCCACAACATCGAGTCGCTTGTTCTCTTTATAATTAAAGACTCCAAACTGCCGTATTGTACTGGTTCGAGTGCATAGTATGACTCGATTGTCGAGTCACGGTCGGCCGTTGGTTGAATTTTTTCAGACATTTCTATAAATCCCATTACTCTGGTTCATATTTTCCCGGCACGCGGACGGCTGGAATACTCCTGCTGGATTTGCTGCATTATAACCCATCCCCTATTATTATTCCACGCCATGTTTATCGTACGTACTTAGGGCTTGGGACAAAATAACAGAATCGGAATATAAAGAATCCACCGCAGGGTAGAAACGTAGGATAAGGAATTTCTGCCTTATGTTTAATGTTAAACTGACGCTGTTATTTTGTCCCAAGCCCTTAGGTGGTTTTTCTGTGCGATTTCACCTTCTCGCACCGGGTGCACTCCACGAACTTCTCGAACAGCCCCAGACGCCGGTCCAGCGTGGCCATGATTTTCGATCGGTCTTTGGCGTCGTCCCTGAGGAAGGCCCCGACAAGGCTTAAGGAGAGGACGCTGAAGGCGGCGACATGCGCCGGATAAAGGCCGCCGGCGGGAAGGCCTGCCAAAGTGAGCGTTTTGTCCATCGTTTCGAAAAACAGTTTCGCGAATTCCAGAAGGGCCCGCGGCTCCCTGCGGAACGCGGCGGGGAGGGAGGCGTAGGCTTTTTTATGCGGCGCGGCGAGGTCGATCCGCGTCATCAGGATTTCAAAAAGATTATCCCGCCAGTCGTTTCCGAGCCGGTCTTTCACGTCGCAGGCTGTTTCTTTTTCAAGGGTTTCAAGAACCCGCTTCAGCAGCGCCCATCTGTCGGGGAAAAGAGCCGTGACGGCCTCCGGTTTCAGCTTCGCCTTTTTGGCGACGGCCTTCAGGGTCAGCCCCCCCCAGCCGGATTCGCACGCCAGCTCCAGCGCGGCGGCGACGATGAGTCCGGACTGGTCTGTTTTGCGTTTTTGTGCCATTGTAACCCCGTTAATATGACAGCGCAGAATAGCAGGGATCGATTTCATGAGTAAAGAAAATCCGGATATTGTCGGCATCGGCAACGCTATCGTGGATGTTTTGTCCAAAACTGACGACGCCTTTCTGCATGCGAATGAAATTCACAAAGGCTCCATGACGCTGATCGGGGCGGAACGCGCCGATATTCTCTATTCCAAAGTGGGGGCGACGACGACCATGTCGGGCGGTTCGGCGGCCAACACGGTCGTGGCGTTCGCCTCGCTCGGAGGGCATGCCGGATATATCGGCAAGGTCGCGGAAGATCAGCTCGGCGAGGTGTTCCGTCAGGACATCCGTTCGACCCATGTTGTTTTCGATACTCCGTCGCTACAGGCGGCGGAGGTGCCGACGTCGCGATGCCTCATCATGATTACGCCGGACGCGCAGCGCACGATGTGCACCTTTCTCGGCGCGAGCGTTCGTTTCGGGCCGGCGGATCTGGACGAGGGGATGATTAAAAACGCGAAGGCGACGTATCTGGAGGGGTACCTGTTCGACGGCGGACACGCGAAGAAATCTTTCCGCATGGCGGCGGAAATCGCCCATGCGGCGGGAAAGAAAATCGCCCTGACGCTCTCCGATCCGTTCTGCGTTGAGCGTCACCGGGGTGATTTTCTGGAACTCATCAGGGATCATGTGGACATTCTGTTCGGAAACGAGGCGGAAATCCAGTCTCTGTACGGGACGGACAGGCATTCGGAGATTCTCCGGCACTGCTCGTTGACCGTCATCACCAAGGGCGCCAAAGGCTCCATGATCGTCAGCAAGGAGGGGACGGTTGAGATAAAAGCCACGCCCGTGCCGCAGGTTGTGGATACGACCGGCGCGGGAGATATATATGCGGCGGGGTTCCTCTACGGCTACACGCAGAACAAACCCCTGAAGGAATGCGGGCATATCGCCTCCGTCGCGGCGGCGGAAATTATTTCGCAGGTTGGCGCTCGTCCGCAGAGGAGCCTTGCCAAAGTGTTGCAGGAGGGGAAAAGGCCGGAATGATACGCTGGATTTTCGCGCTGTTGCTCTTTTTTCCTTCTGTTGTCTTTGCAGATCACACATACGCGCTCGCCATGCACGGGCAGCCGCGTTATGCGGCGGACTATAAACATTTCGACTACGTCAATCCGGACGCTCCCAAGGGGGGCGGGCTGAAAACCTCCAAAAGCGGCACGTTCGACAACCTGAACAGCCTCGTCATTTTCGGCAACGCCGCCGAGGGGCTGGAGTTGCTCAACGACAAGCTGATGCAGAGGGCGTGGAACGAGCCGTTCACGCTTTACGGCCTTGTCGCCGAAAGCATCGACATTGCGCCCGACCGCTCGTGGATTATCTTTCATCTCCGCAGGAAGGCGAGGTTTCATGATGGACGCTCGATGACGGCGGAGGACGTGAAATTCAGTTATGAGATGTTCCGCAAGTACGGGCATCCCGTCCGGCGCAGGGTTTACGGGCTTGTCAGGGACGTTGAAATCCTGTCGGAGCGCGATATCAAATTCACGTTCGGGGAGGGGTATGACCGCGAGTCCGCGATGATCCTCGCCATGATGCCCGTTCTGCCAAAGCATTATTGGGTGAAGCAGGATATTAGCAAGACAACGCTGGAGCCGCCTCTGGGCAGCGGTCCCTACAGGATCAAGTCCGTCGAGCCGGGGCGCAAAATCGTGTACGAGCGCGTCTTGGACTACTGGGCGGAAGATCTGCCGGTGAACGCGGGGCAGTATAATTTCGACACTATCTCCTACGCATATTACCGTGACGAGGACATCGCGCTGGAGTCCTTCAAGGCAGGGGATTACGACCTGCGCCGCGAATACAACATTCATAAATGGATGACGGCCTACGATTCGCGGACGCTCGGCGATGGCCGAGTCGTCAGGGAGGAAATCGCCCACGGCCGTCCCGAATGGCTGCGCGCCATGATCTTCAACACGCGCCGCCCCCTGTTTCAGGACCGGCGCGTGCGCGAGGCGCTGAACCTGATGTTCAATTTCGACTGGGTCAACAAAAGCCTGTTTTTCGGGGCGTTCAGGCGAATCGGCAGCATCTTCCCCAACTGCGAGCTGGCCGCTTCCGGCACGCCGCAGGGCGAGGAACTGGCGCAGCTGGAAAAGTACCGCGACTCCCTGCCTCCGGAAGTTTTCGGGGAGGCTTGGAAGCCGCTATCGTCGGATATGCGCGATAATCAGAGAAAAGCCATGGCGCTGCTTCGGGAGGCGGGATGGATTTATAAAGACCAGACTCTCGTCAACCGGAAAACCGGAGAGCCTTTCGGATTTGAAATCCTGCTGAACGATCCCGCCGACGAAAAGGTCGCGCTGGAATTTTCACGCGCCCTCAAAAAAACGGGTATTGCGGTCAGGGTCCGGACGGTCGATTCGGCGCAGTTCACCGGCAGGCTGGATGCTTATGACTACGACATGGTCATGTACCGCTGGATCAATACCCTTTCGCCCGGCAACGAGCAGCCCAATTACTGGGGGAGCGCGGCGGCGCGGAGCAGGGGTACCCGGAATTATGCGGGTGTCGAGAACCCGGCGGTGGATGCTTTGGCGGGCGGCATCGCACAGGCTCCGGATCGTCCGTCCCTTGTGGCGCGCGCGCGCGCGCTGGATCGGGCGATCATGTGGGGTTATTACATGATTCCCATGTATTATCTGGGTCGTGATCTGGTGGCGCATGCGGCAGACATTCGGCGTCCTGCCTCCGTCCCTGTTTATGGAATTGTAACGGAGACATGGTGGATGCAATCGGATAAATCAACGCCATAAGACTGTTTTTTTTTGTTGGAAAATGGTCTACCCTGTGAGACTGATTAACGTGTCGGCGATTAAGGGATGGTGTTCTGATGAAATTCATGATGGCTTCGATTCTGGCGGTTGGCGGGATTGTTGCGATGTCGGCGTGTTCTCCTTTGCCTCCGCTGGGGCAGGCGTACTGGCAGCGCGTCGAGGATAACTCTGCTCTGTACATGACGGGACCCAAGGCGCAGCAGCAGCTGGACGAGCATATCGCCACCTGCGTGCGCGTGGTGGACGAGCTGGTGGAGCTGGACGCCCTGCGCGAAGCTCTGCCGCCCGACACGCACAGCGAATATCACCGTGCCCTGAATGCGTCCGGCGATCTCGATTACTACGAGACGCCCACGCGCTATGGCGCCAAAAAAGTGGCGCATTCCGATTTCCACGATTTCGAGGGCTGCATGCGCTCGAAGGGCTGGGAGCGCGTGAAGTTCGTGCGTTATCAGACGTCCCTGAAGTCCGGCACGACCTTCCGTGAGACGCAGCAATACAGGAAAATCGGCCTGACCGGGGAAGCCGCCGTGGCTCACGAACAGGCGGCCATCGAGAAAATCAACAGAGATTTCGCTGCTGTGAATCAGTAGGCTTCGCTTTTATTGCCGGGGATTTTCTCCCACAGGTTAACGGCTGCCGCACAGGCGGTTGTTACTGTTAGTGATGTCATAAGGCAGGGCGCTGTGCGCGATGAATAGCCCGGATAGTCAGTGAGCTGCTCGAAGCTCTCCGGCGTTGAGATGAAGGCGCAGTGTTTTCCCCACGGACGGTACAGGAGCGGCCAGCCGGGCCCGAAAAGACCCAGCGTGGGTACGCCGACTGCCGCAGCGCAGTGCATCAGGCCGGAGTCGTTCCCGACATAAAAGCCGCAGCGCCGGAGGGCGGCGGCGGCCATGACCGGAGAGGTTTTGGCAATGAGGTCTATGCGCCGGTCTTCCGGAAGGGCGTTCAGGACCTTGCAGGCCGTCGCCTCTTCGCCGGGAGCCGCAAAGACGGCGACACGCGCCAGTGGAAGAATGGACTCCGCCGCCGTCAGCCTGCCGATCAGGTCGATGAAATTCTCCGCAGGCCATGTCTTGGCCGGCCAGTTGGCTGTAGGCCCGATGGCCAGAACGGGCGTGCCTTTCGGAATAAGAACTTTAGCTTGTCGGCGTATCTCGGCATCAAACCACAAGACGGGGGAAGGAGGGGGCGACGCGCCGATCACGTCGGCGATCTGCTCGACTTTATGTTTTTTTTCGTCCTGTTTTCCCCAGATATACCTTTCTTTTGCACGCAGGAGCCGCGAGATCAGGCTGTTGCGGAGATCGACGACGATGTCCCATTTTGTTCCGGAAGTTTCGCTCCATAGCTTGCGCCAGTGCAGGGCATACGGTTCTTTTTTAAGGGAAATAACGCGCACGACATGTGGTGCCTGCTCGAAAATTCCGGAGACAAGAGGACCGCAGGCAACGGTGATTTCCGCGGCAGGATATTTCTGGATGAAATAATGGAGTGCGCCTGTTGACAGTACGCCATCGCCGAAGTGCGTGGATGTGATGAATAAAATCTTCATGGGAGAAGACTATCACAGGAGGGGAGCGCGGAAAGCCGTTTTTTCTGAATGTGGTTGACTCCACTGTAGCAATATGTCAAAAATATCCGCAGCATGAAAAGCATTAAAAAATATCTCCAGGCTCTTGTTTTTTGCCTTCCGTTTGCGGCTTTCTGCCTGTCGATTGCGGCGTCCGCCCAGATGAATTATTACAACGCCGATGACGCAATGGCGGCGGAACCGGCGGAGGCTCCGGAAGACCCGCCGGAGAAGGCAAGGTCTTTCACCGTGACGTCAATCCAGAAATGCTATGATCTCCTGAGCCGCGAAGACGTTCTGGACATCCAGCAGAATTACATCAAGCCTTATCAGGAATGTCAGCGCCGCGCCGCGCTTAATCTCAAAAAGAAGCAGGAAGAAAAGAAGGCGGCTGACGCGAAAGACGAATCATCGTCAAAAAAGCAGCGTGATTTTTATCGCGTTCAGAAAAAAGCGACGCCCCCGCCGGAAGCATCGGAGGACAAGCCTTCTCCCTGAAAAGAGAGAGTAAGTTTTTTTAATGCAATCGGTGTAGGCTGGGGCGTCTTTTGTTACCGGAGGGCATCATGACAGGGATCCGTTTTTGGCTTTGCGTATCCGCGGCGCTGACGGTTCTTACGGGATTTTCTGGTTTGGCCGTGGCGGAGGGAGCTCCGCCTGAGACGCCGCAAACGGTTTCGCCCCCGCATCCCGTTTCCCCGGAAAATCCCGACGTCGCGACACCCGCCCCCCAGCCCGCCGCTGTTACTGCTGCGGAGGAAAAGAAAGATCCCTGCGCGGCTTACTCATACGAATATTACGTTGTATGCCGGGATCGGATGCGTAAAATCCAAAGCATGCTGGACGCCAGGGACCAGCGTAACAACACCACCAGCCCCAAGAGTGCGCCGCCGGTTGCGACGGATGCTTCAAAGGGCAAATAACGCAGCCGTCACCACGCTTTATTTTTTTTCTTTTCGCGCTTTTCCGCCCTCTTTTCATCAGGCGTTTTTTTTGGGGCTTTTTTGGGTTCTTTCTTTTGCCGGTCTTTCGTCATGCGATCCGTCTCCTTGAGCAAGGGTTGCAACAGTGCATATCATATCTCAAAAACATTCGGCCTGTATCGAAAAAAATAAGCGGAGGTTCCGGAGGGTGTGGACTTCCGGGGCTCCCTGTGGCATAGGAGCAGCATGACGGAAAAGTGCGCGATACGATTGCCGCAGGACTGGCTCGCCGTGGTGGGGGGGGAATTCGACCGCCCCTATATGGCGAAGCTGAAGGAGTTTTTGCAGCAGGAGAAAAATTCCGGACGGGTCGTTTATCCGAAAGGCGCTGAAATTTTCAATGCCCTCAACACGACGCCCTTTGAAAACATCAGGGTCGTCATACTGGGGCAGGACCCCTATCACGGTCCGGATCAGGCGCACGGCCTTGCTTTTTCGGTGCGGAGGGGCGTCCCGGTCCCGCCGAGCCTGCTGAATATTTACAAGGAAATCGAACGGGAATTCGGAACCGGGATGCCGCGCCACGGCGATCTCACGCACTGGGCGCGTCAGGGCGTCCTGCTGCTGAATGCGACTCTGACGGTGCGTCAGGCTTCAGCCGGTTCGCATCAGGGCAAGGGATGGGAAGAGTTCACGGATGCGGTGATTCGCGGAATCAACGACAGGCTCGCGCAGGTCGTCTTCATGCTCTGGGGCTCCTATGCCCAAAAAAAGGGGGCGTTCATCGACCGCGAAAAGCACCTCGCCCTCGCCGCGCCGCATCCGTCGCCCCTGTCCGCGCATCGCGGTTTTCTGGGATGCGGACATTTCCTCAAGGCGAACAGGTACCTGGAGCAGCACGGGCATCCCCCTGTTGACTGGGAAATTTCTGATATTGCATAGCTATTGTGTAAGCTTTTGAGCGCTGGAGAGGACTTTGTTCCTGGATCTGTGTTGTGTTAAATCAGTATTGTTGGAGCAATCTTATGAAATATATTCTGTTGACGGCACTCGACTCGTCAGACTGTGCTGGAGGAAGTTTCGGTTCGCGGCTTTTCAGCAGGCTCTCCCCTCTTGCGGGAGAGGGAATGGTGCGCCGCAACAAAAACAAGGGTACTTGTTTGAAAATCCTTGTATTTTCTTTTCCTTGTCCATGAGGGGGGAAATTTTAAATCTTTTGCATTGGCACATTCTCGGAAAAACTGGTACTCTGTTTTTGTGTATCCAGTGAGATTTTTGTCGAAAAGGAAAGGCTATGACTGTGCAGAGCGGTGCAAGTAAATTCTACGAACCCGGTGACATCGTGAAGGAAACCGGCGCGATCTATGCCGGCAAATTGCCGGTAACGAAAGATCGTCCTCAGGAAATGGGCGTCTTTGTGGTGCTTCCTCCCGACGGCAAGCTGGTCTGCAGCTTCAATGCTCTGAACGACGCCGCCGAGCGCCTCAACAAGGAGAAGATATGCGGCGATGTGACGCTGCAAGTCCCGTCTGTGGAGACGATGCTGGTTATCATTGGGAACAGGAACAAAGGCGAATTGAAAAAGATATTCGACAAATACGGTTTGAATACCGGAAAAACCCCGGAAGGGTATCTCTGGACGGATGCGCCCGGCCCGGAGGGGAAGCCCCAAAAGGTTGGCGAAAAGAAAGATAAAACGGAAATGCCAGGCTCCTTTGAAAAGCTTCAGATAAGGCCATCTGACATGGATATCTACCACTATCCGAAGTGGACCGGCGCCTCCGGAATGCTCGTTTATCTTCAGCCCGTTTAAGAGGACTCGCCGCCATAAATAATTCCGTTCGCGGTCATGCTTTCTTGCCGACTGTGATTTCGTGCAGGCGGCGGGCGATGGCCAGCCACAGCGGGCTGATGAGCAGGCTCAGCGCGATCACGGCGATCATCAGGCGGTATCCGTCCGGCGTCACCGCATGGGAAGCCAGTCCCGCAGCGACGACGACGAATGAAAATTCCCCGATCTGCGTCATCGCCACGCCGCTGTGAAAGGCGCGATCCCACGGCTCTCCCAGAAAATGCAGGATCGCCACGTTGATGATGGATTTCAGGAGCGTGACGACCGAGAGGACGATCAGCACGTTCCGCCAGTTCTGAAGGATGAAGTTGACGTCGATCAAAAGCCCGATGGACAGAAAAAAAACCATCAGCAGGACGGTTTGAACCGGCTCTGCGGCGGTATGAAGAGAGGCGCGGATATTGGAGTTTCCGATGAGGAGTCCAGCCACGAACGCGCCGTACGCGGTGGAAAGTCCGAGCAGGCCGGAGAACGCCGCCCAGGCGAAGCAAAAAGCCAGGGCTGACAAAGGGATAATCTCCGGCCTGGAAATAATCCAGTCCGTCATGGGAAGCGTCAGTTTCCCCCGCCGGGAGAGAAACCAGGTGAGCCAGCCCAGAAAGCCGATGGAAAAAGCGAGCTTCGCGAGAACGGCGGCCGCCGTTCCGGCTCCGGAGCCGAAAGCGCCGACAATCAGAAGGATAGGAACAACGGCAAGGTCCTGGGCGATCAGAACGGAAACCGTCGTCCGCCCGACGGGGGTGCGCAAATCACCCGTTTCTTCGAGGATTTTAATGGCGACGGCGGTGCTGGACAAGGCCGTGGCGAAGCCGAAGACCAGCACGCGCTCGATGTTCCACTCCAGAAACAGGCCGACGCCCCAGAACAGGCCGACGGACAGGATGATCTGCAACCCGGCGGCGGCGAGCGCCGTCTTGTAGACGCTTTTGAACCCGCGCAGGGACAGCTCCATGCCGATCAGGAACAGAAGCATGATGACGCCGAGTTCGGCCAGAATTTGCACGGTTTCAGTGTTCGAAATGACCCTGAGCCCTGTCGGTCCCAGAACCACTCCCGCCAGGATATACCCGACGATTGCCGGCTGACGCAGCCGGATCAGCAGCAGCCCGCAAAGAAGGGCGGCCATTGTGACCAGGGCAATGGCCGTAAGCTTGTCGAGATGTACGGCTTCCATTACTGGAGGTAAATATGGACTTCGCTGTTGATGACGTCCTTGCTGCCGGCGGCGCTCAGGCGGATGCGCTCAAGCGGCAGCCCCATCTGAACCAGGGAGCGCAGGACGGCCTCGCCGTTTTTGCGCGCTTCAATGGAAGACAGCGCCATCTGCGCCGGGTTCCCCTCCATGTTGCTCACGGCGACCAGGTCAAACCTGGCTGCCGGATATTTTTCCAGAGCCTGATTGATGGCGGCGTACATCGGCTGGTCATAGTTCACGTTCGGGCGGTCGAAGTGGATGATTACCAAGGGCCGGCGGGAACTCAGGGAAGCCGCGGGGGGCGTGCCGGAAAAGGAGGAAGGATCCCCGTGTCTGGACAGGAACTTCCCGTCCTCCATGGCTTTTCTGAAAAGGCTGTTGGCCATGCTCTGGCCGTAAAGCTCGCCATTGGCGATCCCCAGCGACAAGGTTTGCAGGTTGGCGCGTTCCGTTCTCAGATACGTCGTCCGGCGGACGATCTCGTCGTTGACCCTGGTCAGCAGACGGTTGATGAGCGCGATGTTCTGGGTTGCCTTGTCGCTGACGGCTGTCAGCTTCTTGTGATCCTCCTTGACGGCGCCGGAAATGGAAAAGGCGGCCTGCGTCGCTTCCAGAAGGTAGGAAGCGCGTGAGGCTAGGCCGGACAGGTCGGTCGCGAGGGCGTTCAGAAGCCCGGCGCTCTGGGCGAGGGCGTTCAGCTTGTCCTGCGCGATGATCCATTGATCCTGCAGATTGGGATTACCCGGGGTCGAGCCGGATTGCAGCTCCGTGCTGATGGAGGCCATCAGGAAGTAATACTCCGAGGCTCCCGCATCGTTCTTGACCTGCAATTGGAGCAACCGGTCACCGGCGTCGCTGGACGCGATCCGCAACTGATCCACTTCACGGCTCATTTCGTCCGCTTTTCGCGTCACCAGGGTTTCGCGGTGAATAATATCCGGAGACGATTCACGGGTGACCACCAAAGCCGGCAGATTCCGGTCTTCCCCCTCGATGACGGGCGCCGGAACCATGGATTGCGCCGGGCGTTCCTCCTCCCGTGCGCAACCACCCAGGGCGGCGGCAATGAAGAGGATGGAAAAACCGTTGCGCATGGAAATATTCAGCAAGGTAATACCTCGTATCTATTGAACAACCGGGGACCTGCAGACGCAGAACCCATCGCATGAATTCAGGATTTTATAACCAGAAAATCCAATAAATTCAGTACATCATAATAGCAGTTTCCGGCTTTTAAAAGTGGAAAATTGGAGGGTTGAATTATTATTTGATTTCAAGCTGTTAAAATTAAATAGAATCTACTTGCCATATGGGGGGAGTTTAGGTACCGTTCAGTGCATTTTAAGGTTTCCAAATAATTGAAGCTCTGAATGTAAGCGCCCGTAGCTCAATTGGATAGAGCATCTGACTACGGATCAGAAGGTTGGGAGTTCGACTCTCTCCGGGCGCGCCATTTTTATCAATGACTTAGCGGATAATCAGAGAGATTGAAAAAGTCTGTGGCTACAGCATGGCTACAGTGAAAATGCAAAGTCCAGAAGGAAGATTGCTGTTTTTGTCGATCTTCCGGCTTGATTTGTGAACGGCTCAATCCTTGACGGCGGCCTGTGGCTTTACCCCGTATTACTGAAATAGTTGCTTTTTCGCCTGACGCTCTGTAAGGATGGGTCAGGTTTGCTCGTCTTTGGGCAAGCTGGGGTGTAATAACCCACCAAGGCGGCCAACGACAGCATCTGGCCGTTAAGTTCCGATGCAGCTTTCTCAACTTTGTTGGGGAGGCGGCGGAATATAATAGTGCTTGCGTGAATATGCTGCGCCGTTTTCTTCTGAGCAAACCGCAGGGAGATTAAAGACCGGATGACAAAAAGCCTGCTGGAACAACTGCCGACTATCGTGCCCGAAGGCAGTCGGGAATCCGTGGACGTGCTGGTATGAGCCAGGTCGTCATCGAGAACCCGATCATCAACTCGCCTTTCGATGAGCCGACTCGCTATTTCCGATTTAGCGACGAGGGGATCACCAACGAGATCGTTGATGGCCGTAGGACAAGTTCGTATTTCGTTCCCATCGCCAAGTCAAAGAAGAAAGGTGACAAACAGCTTCAATTTGACACGGAGTGGACACAAGACCGCATCGAAGAGAACAAGCTCGTCAACGATATCCGCCGCCGCGTCGCCATGTGGCGTACAGGCGGGCATCCCGGCGTGACGCCAACCACCGCGCGATTGATCGCTTACTGGACTGATCCCAATCGCGAAAAGAAACTGTTCTTCTGCCAGAACGAAGCGCTCGAAACCGCCATCTACATTACCGAAGTGGCAAAGAAATACGGTGATGCATGGATCGAGAACGCGATACGCGAGGCGAACGACACATCGAATCCCGGCCTGCCGCGCACGGCGTTCAAGATGGCAACTGGCGCAGGCAAGACCGTCGTCATGGCCATGCTCATCGCTTGGCACACGCTCAACAAACGCGCCAACCCGCAGGACGCCCGCTTCTCCGACACATTTCTGATCGTCACGCCCGGCATCACCATCCGCGACCGGCTGCGCGTGCTGTTGCCGAACGACCCGGAGAACTACTACCGTCAGCGTGACATTGTACCGGCTCAACTACAGGACGATCTCGGACAGGCCAAAATCATCATCACGAATTATCATGCATTCCTGCTCCGCGAGAAAGTCGCCGCAGGCAAGATCACGAAGTCGATTCTCGCCGATGGACAACCAAGCCCGTTCACTGAAACTCCCGATCAGATGGTGCGCCGCGTCTGTCGCGAGTTGAGCACAAAGAAGAATATCATCGTTCTCAACGACGAAGCTCATCACTGCTACCGTCGTAAACCGGACGGAGAGGATGAACCGCTTACCGGTGAGGATCGCATCGAAGCCAAGCAGCGCGACGAAGAGGCTCGCGTCTGGATTTCAGGTATTGAAGCCGTGAAATCCAAGATCGGCGTCAAGGCTATCTACGACCTGTCGGCCACACCTTTCTTTCTGCGCGGTTCTGGCTACCCGGAAGGCACGCTCTTCCCGTGGGTGGTCTCGGATTTTTCGCTGATCGACGCGATTGAGGCCGGTATCGTCAAAGTGCCCCGCGTGCCGGTGGCTGACGACTCAATGACAGGAGAACAGCCCACCTATCGCGACCTGTGGCTCCGCATCCGCGAGCACCTGCCTAAAAAAGGACGCAAGACCGACGAGGCGGGTGGCGAACCGAGTCTCCCAAAAGAACTGCAAGGAGCCTTACATAGTCTCTACGGTAACTACGAGAAGTCCTACCGCCTCTGGGAGCAGAACGCCGGTGCCAGTGCCAGTGGCCTCACGCCGCCGGTGTTTATCGTTGTCTGCAATAACACCAACGTCTCCAAGAGGGTCTTCGACTTTATCGCCGGTTGGGAAAAGCAGATCGGTGAAAAGACCCTCGTTCAGGCCGGACAACTGCCCATCTTCCGCAACGACGACGGCAACGGCGCATGGCTGCACCGCCCGAACACGATACTGGTAGACAGCCAGCAACTCCAATCCGGCGAGGCGATGAGCGACGACTTCAAGAAGATCGCGGCGCGGGAAATTGACGAGTTCAAGGCGGATTATTGCGCCCGCTTTCCCGGCCGTGATGCCGAAAGCCTGACCGACGAAGATTTGCTGCGCGAGGTGATGAACACAGTCGGCAAGGCGGGAAAGATCGGCGAACACGTCAAGTGCGTAGTCAGCGTCTCTATGCTCACCGAGGGCTGGGACGCCAACACCGTCACCCATGTTCTCGGCGTGCGCGCCTTCGGCACACAACTGTTATGCGAGCAGGTGGTTGGCCGCGCCCTGCGTCGCATGAGTTACGCCGCCAACGAGAAGGGGCATTTCAACCCCGAATACGCCGAAGTCTACGGCGTGCCGTTTTCCTTCATCCCGTGCAGCGGCTCAACCGCAGACCCCAAGCCCGGCCCGCTGCCGACGCGCGTCCGCGCCATTGAAAGCCGAATCGCTTGCGAAATCACATTCCCACGGCTGCTCGGCTATCGGTATGACGTGGCCGGTGAGAGGGTCACTGCGACTTTCACGGAAGACTCCAAACTATCCCTCTCCACCGCCGACATCCCCACAAAAACAGAGAATGCGCCGATTGTCGGTGACTCCATCATTCACACCCTTGACGATCTCAAGCGTCGTCGGTCTAACGAAGTCGCCTTCCTGCTGGCCAAGCTCACGCTGGAGAAATACTTCCGCGACGACGATGGCAACGACAAGCCTTGGCTCTTTCCGCAACTGCTCGGCATCGCCAAACGCTGGCTGGCCGAATGCCTCACGCTCAAAGACAACACTTTTCCTCAACTTCTGCTCCTGATCGAGCTTGCGCACGACGCCGCTGATCGTATTTTCCGTTCAATCCCCCCAGTCAGCGACGCCGATGGACATCCAGCGCTCAAGCCTATCCTGCGCCCCTATGACACAATCGGCTCCACCCGTTATGTGGATTTTGACACCACCCGTCCGGTCTATGCGACAAGCGCCGGGAAGTGCCATATCTCTCACGTCGTCGCTGACACCGACTCGTGGGAGCAGAAGATGGCTGAAGCCATCGAAGACATGCCGGAGGTCGTCCGCTATGTCAAGAATCATAATCTTGGCTTTACCATTCCCTACACGCTGAACGGTGAGGAAAAGAACTATATCCCTGACTTTATCGCCTGCATCAACGACGGCCATGGCCCGGGCGATCTCCTGAATCTGCTTGTCGAAGTGACCGGCGAGAAGAGGAAGGACAAAGCCGCCAAGGTTTCCACGGCGCGCACGCTGTGGGTACCGGCCATCAACAACCACGGCGGCTTCGGCCGATGGTCGTTCATCGAAGTCGCCGATCCGTGGGACGCGCAGAATCTCATCCGGGGATTTCTGAGACAGTCGCATACGGGAACTACGAAGGAAATCGCACATGGCTAAGAAGAAAACCAGCCTGATGAAAGTCGAATCCATCCGCCATAAGGATAAACGCGCCAACATCCCCACCGAGGAACTGCGCGACTTCGTGGCCGATGAAGAACTTGCTCCCAAGACCCTGCTCTATCCGCGCGATCAGTCGCTCGATCCGCAACTTGTGTGGAAAGGCAAGGACGAGCAGGATCGTGAACCCCTCGTCGTTCCAGTGGTTCCTGTCTATATTCAGGAGAAGATTCACCCGCAGGCCCTCATAGACGCGCTCCCCCGCATCGAACAGCCCGGCGACGACCAGACCAGCCTCTTCGCCGACTTCAACGGCGGCCCGCACGACTTCGAGCAGAAAATTGATTTTTACCATCATGAGCAGAACTGGTCTAACCGCCTCATCCTCGGCGACTCCCTGCTGGTAATGACCTCGCTGGCCGAGAAGGAAGGGCTCAGGGGCAAGGTGCAGGCCATCTATCTCGACCCGCCCTACGGCATCAAGTTCGGCTCCAACTGGCAGGTAAGCACACGCAAGCGCGACGTGAAGGATGGCAAGGCAGAAGACGCAACCCGGCAGCCCGAGCAGGTGCGCGCCTTTCGCGACACATGGGAGCTGGGCATCCACTCCTATCTTGCTTATCTGCGCGACCGGTTGGTGGTGGCCCGCGACCTGCTCACCGAAACCGGCAGCGTCTTTGTGCAGATCGGGGATGAGAATGTCCATCTGGTACGGAGCGTGATGGATGAGGTGTTTGGGAGTGAGAATGCAATCAGCTTAATTACAGTGCGCAAGACTGGGGCTGTGAGCAGCCCAGATGCACGCCTTAATTCACTGGCGACAATCGGCGATTTCATTGTTTGGTACGCCAAGTCAAAAACTTCAATGAAGTACCGCCAACTCTATACCGATAAGCCTGAAGGCGGTGCGGCTGAGTCGCAGTATCGTCTTGAGGACAAAGGTGGTGCCTATCAGTCTGTTTCGATGGAGTCTAACGGGTATGCTGAGACATTTCATTTTCCTGTAGTAATGGATGGAAAAGAGTATCGCCCCGCATTGACACGGCATTGGAGCACAACGGAGACAGGCATATCTCGTCTTGACATAGCCGGGCGAGTTTTAAAAACTCCAGGAAAACTGCGCTTCAAGAAGTATCTGGCAGACTTCCCTGTTACTCCGATTGCAAACATTTGGACTGATCTAATGGGTGCGTCAGGTCTGATTTATGTTGTTCAGACAAACGAGAAAGTCCTTGAGCGCTGCATTCTGATGACCACAGACCCCGGCGACTTGGTGCTCGACCCGACCTGTGGCAGTGGCACCACGGCCACTGTCGCCGAGCAGTGGGGGCGGCGCTGGATTACCTGCGACACCAGCCGCGTCGCGCTGGCTCTGGCGCGCACGCGCCTGATGGCTGCGAAATATCCATACTATCTGCTGGCCGATTCTCCCGAAGGCATCAGGAAGGAAACGGAACTCACTGGTAAGATACCCCCTGAATACAAGACGGAAGGCGACATCAAGAAGGGCTTTGTATACAAGCGCGTGCCGCATGTGACGCTCAAATCAATCGCCAACAATCCCGACATCAGGGAAGGCATGACGCGCACGCAGATCGACGCCGCCATCTCCCGCCGTGAGGACACCGAAACGCTCTACGATCAGCCATACGAGGACAACAAGCGTGTGCGTGTGTGCGGGCCGTTCTCGGTGGAAAGCCTGTCACCGCATCGCGTTCTCTCCACCGCCGACGAGAACATGGATGGCACGGTGACGGAAAAGGAAGCCCGCAAGCAGCAAGACTTCACCACGATGATTCTGGACAACATGAAGAAGGCTGGCGTACAGAACACCCGCAAGAGCGAACGACTCACCTTCGACCGGCTTGATCCCTACGCCGGGGCTTGGCTGCACGCCGCAGGCGAATACACCGACGGCGGAGGGAAGTCCCGGCGCGTGGCCGTTTCCATCGGCCCGGAGCATGGCACCGTCGGCCCAAGTCAGGTGAAAGAGGCAGCGAAAGAAGCCGTGCAGGGCGTGGGTTTCGACATGCTCATCGTCTGCGGGTTTGCCTTCGACCCGCATGTCGCCGAAGAGGTAAAACGCTACGGCAAACTGACTGTGCTACCGGCCAAGATGAACCCGGACTTGGCGATGGGCGATGAGCTGCTCAAAAAAACCGGCGCGGGGAACCTCTTTATGGTCTTCGGCGAACCGGATGTAGAGATCAAGAAGCAGAAAAATGGACAAATCGTTGCCGAGATCAAGGGATTGGATGTCTACGATCCGACTACCGGGGAAATTCGCAGCAGATCCACCGACGACATCGCCTGCTGGTTCATCGACACGAACTACAACGGCGAGAGCTTTTTCGTGCGGCACGCCTACTTCACAGGAGCCGATGAACCCTACGACAAGCTCAAGCGCGCCCTGCGCGCTGACATTGACGAAGCCGCGTGGAGCAGCCTCTACAGCACCGTGAGCCGGGCGTTTGCCAAACCCGAGTCAGGCAAGATAGCCGTGAAGGTCATCAATCACTATGGCGACGAGGTGCTCAAGGTGTTTGAAATATGAAGCTATGGCCTTCGCCGCAAGCCTGCCATGCCTGAAATGCTGGATTTCGCCACCCTGCGCGGCGCGGATTATCTGGTGCAGGGCAGACTGGCGGTTTAGCTTTGCAGGGGGGAAAAAGATAGTGAAATTTACGCGGGAGAAACCATGCAAGTTGTCGCCTTAAAACCCGGTGATCTTTCCACAGCCCTTCAATCGATTGTCGGCAAAAACAAGAGATCGTACAAAAAACGTTTTTCCGTCATCATGGCCGCCAAGAGAGGAAAATTTGCCGTTACCGATGCCCTGTACCACGCCACGACAGTCGAAATTCCCTGTACAGGCAACTGGAAAGGAACGGCTGAAGTAAACGGCCCGCAATTCAGGAATATTATGAAGACATTCATTGACAATGAGCTTGCCCTTATTTCTAAAGAGGATGATTCCATCATCATAAAAAGCGGATCATCAACAATCACGCTGAAAAGGCTTGATCCTCTTGATACAAAAAAGACAAAACGAAAGCCGCTGCCGCATAAAGGCAAGGTTGAACATCCGCCTGACCCAAAAACGAAGAAGGCGGAATACAGTGATACATGGAAATTCAGCGCCCGCGTTCCCCTGCCCGCAGACGCTTACAAAAGCCGCCCTGACGACTGGGACAAGGAGTAAGGAACATCGTTCGCCGCCCTCGTAAGCGGACGTTCATCGGCTTTACGCGCGCGCGTGCACTTGGTAACGGATTATTATGCCTGTGGCTCACGTCTGACATACTTCGGGCGCATACGCTTGGTCAGTGCTTCAAATTCAATTCCCACCCGGCTATTGCCTGCCGTGAATGAAATCCCCCGTTCCACCAGCGCCTTTGAAATCCGGTCG
>JAZDGQ010000039.1:0-15258 GCA_043806835.1 Pseudomonadota bacterium
GTCCCCGCATTTTCCGAACTCGCTGGAACCGGCGTCTTTCAACCCGGCCTTGTGCCGCGCGATCTCGATCACCGCCATCTGCATCCCGAAGCATATCCCGAAATAGGGGATTTTCTTCTCGCGGGCGAACTGCACGGCCATGATCTTTCCTTCCGTGCCGCGCTCGCCGAAGCCGCCCGGAACGAGGATTCCGTCGACGTTCTCCAGCGCATGCAGGGTGTTATCCTTTTCAAGCGTTTCGGCATTGATCCAGTTGAGCCTGACCCTGACGTTGTTGGCGAATCCGCCGTGCGTCAGAGCCTCGGACAGCGACTTGTAGCTGTCCGGCAGCGACGTATACTTTCCGACCACGCCGATGACGACTTCGCCCTCCGGTTTTTCGATATGCGCCATGATGTCGTGCCAGCGCCGCAGGTCGGGCGGCGGGGACTCCATGGAAAAATATTTCAGAACCTGTTCGTCCAGACCCTGCTTGTGGTAGCTGACCGGCACCTGATAGATGCTCGACACGTCGATCGCGGGAATGACGCACTCCTTCCGGAGGTTGCAGAAGAGCGCGATCTTGCGACGCTCGTCGTCCGGGATCTCGCGATCCGCCCGCACCAGCAGGAGGCTCGGCTGGATCCCGACCGACAGCAGCTCTTTCACCGAGTGCTGGGTGGGCTTCGTTTTCAGCTCCCCCGCCGCCTTGAGCCAGGGCATCAGCGTGACGTGGATATACAGGGCGTTCTCATGGCCGACTTCGTTGCCGAACTGCCGGATGGCCTCAAGGAAGGGCAGGCTCTCGATGTCGCCGACCGTCCCGCCGACCTCGCACAGCACGAAATCCGTTTCGTCGTTGTCGAAGGAGATGAAGTCCTTGATCTCGTTGGTGATGTGCGGAATGACCTGCACCGTCGCGCCCAGATAGTCTCCGCGTCGTTCCTTCTGGATGACGTTCAGGTAGATGCGACCCGTGGTGATGTTGTCCGTCTTCCGCGCCGCCACGCCGGTAAAACGCTCGTAGTGACCCAGATCAAGGTCTGTCTCCGCGCCGTCGTCGGTGACGTAGACCTCGCCGTGCTGATAGGGACTCATCGTGCCGGGATCAACGTTCAGGTAAGGGTCAAGCTTGCGGAGACGCACCTTGAATCCCCGCGCCTGCAACACGGCTCCGAGGGCGGCAGACGCCAGCCCCTTTCCCAGAGAAGACACCACCCCGCCCGTGATGAAGATATAGCGTGGCATGGGAGGGGCTCCTTTTTTATTCCTTGTCATGACGCTATGACGTCATTTCGAAATCGGCGCCGCCGGTTTCCCTTTTTTATGTTCTTCAGCCTTCACCGCAGGCGCGACTGCTTTCGGAGCGGCAGGAGCGGCTGGAACAGCTTTTTCGGCAACAGGAGGCTGATTCTCCGCTATATCCAGAATGCTTTTGGCAGGACCATGATGCTCGGCGATGATCGCCAGAGCCAGGCTGGTCAGAAAGAACAGACCTGCCAGAATGGTCGTCGCGCGCGTCAGCGCATCGCCCGTCCTGCGCGGCGCCATCATGTTCGACATGCTGCCGCCGCTGCCCAGAAAACCGCCCGCCTCGGAGGGCTGCACCAGAACGACGGCGATAATCGACAGAGCGACAATCAGATGGATGACCAGAATGACTGCTTCCATGATTTTTCCTTCTCGGCTTTTTTCAACTTCATAAATTATGGTAATATATGTGCGTGAGTCCAAGACATATTAGGGGGTGCCCGTCAAAAAAGCCAGAGCAGACTTTCTGCATAACCATATAAAATATCTCGTCCTGTATTATACCGGCATGCTGACGGCCTTCGAATCCTTACGCGCCTAGCACGCCGGAAAATCCTGCCGGGAAAAGGAGGAGGACATCAACCCGGGAGTCAATTTACGCCGGGGCAGACTTCCGGAATGACGGGAGAGTTTTTCAGCAGACTGGTCAGGGGCGGCCTTGAATGAGCACAGGCTCGAAAAAAACCCTTCTCAGTCATGCCTCCATTGTTTGGCCGGAACCAGCTTCAAACCGTCCTTGGTAACAATTTTGAGCTGCATATTCTCGATATTCGCATCTTCAGGACGTCCGGAGGTTTCGTTGAACTTTTCTAGTTTCCTCAGCGCGTTTCTCGCCAAAAAATAGTTGTACTTTTCCGGTTTTTTTTCTTCCATCGCATTTCTCCACTAAAAATAAACGAGTTTAATTGTCCGTAGAATCACACGCTATTGACTTTATGTCAACGCCAATTTTTAAATTTGTGCACTCGCGCCCTTCCGCTATATTGGCAAGCAGAGTCAGCGAGTTAATAAAGGGAGACCTCATTCCATCCATGACTGATACGCACACGCAAAACGTCGAAGGCGCGCGAAACATCATCCTCGGCAGAATCGGTACCCTGAAGCCGAAAATCGCCGTTATCCTCGGCTCCGGACTGGGCGGGCTGGCGGATAAGGTCGAAAACGCCGTCGCCATCCCTTATAAGGATTTGCTGGGATTCCCCGCCCTGACCGTTGTCGGCCATGCGGGGGAGATGATCGCCGGAAAGCTGAACGGTGTTGATACCCTCGTCTTCAAGGGGCGCAAGCATTTCTATGAAACGCACGACGCCTATCCGATGAAAACCATGATCCGCGCCATGAAAGCGGCGGGAGTCGAAATACTGTTCCTGTCGAACGCCGCCGGAAGCCTGCAACCGCATATCAAGGTCGGCGAGCTGATGATGATCGCCGACCATATCAATTTCATGGGATTCAACCCGCTGGTCGGCCCCAACGATGACGCCTTCGGCCCGCGTTTCCCCCCCATGACCGATGCGTGGGACAAGCAACTCAACCAGAAACTGAGGGAAGCGGCGCAGAAAAACGGCATCACCCTGCACGAAGGCGTCTATATCGCCTTTCGCGGCCCCTCGTTCGAGACCCCGGCGGAAATCCGCATGGCGCAGGGAATGGGCGGCGACGCCATCGGCATGTCGAGCGTGCCGGAATGCCTCATCGCGCGGCATTGCGGGTTGCGCGTCGCGGGCTGCTCCTGCATCACCAACATGGGCGCGGGCCTCAGCGATGAAAAAATCAGCCATGAACACACGCTGAAAAACGCGGGACTCGCCGCCGTGAATTTTGAAAAGCTGGTCATGGCGGCGTTGCCGCGCTTGTCATGATAATCATAGACGCGCCCTCGCCCAACTTCGGTCCCCGCAAGGAAAACAAAAAAATAAAATTTCTCGTCCTGCACTACACCGGCAGGCCGACGGCCTTCGAATCCCTGCGGCTGTTGCAGGGCAAAGACCCCTCTCATGAGGTGAGCGCGCATTACCTGATCGATGAGGAGGGCGGCGTCACGCGCATCGTAGACGAAGCCATGCGCGCCTGGCATGCCGGAAAATCCTGCTGGGAACGGGAAGAGGACGTTAACTCCTGCTCCATCGGCGTCGAGATACAAAATCCGGGGCATGAATACGGCTACGTCCGCTTCCCTGAAATTCAGATGAGTGCCGTGGCGGAACTGTGCAAAGGCATTATCGAACGGCACAGGATTTTGCCTTATCATGTGCTCGCCCATTCCGACATCGCGCCGGGGCGCAAGACCGATCCGGGTGAAAAATTTCCGTGGGCTTCGCTGGCGCAACAGGGCGTCGGGCTCTGGCCGGACGTAACGGAAACCGACGCGCTTGACGCGGAGAACGTCTGGCAGAACCCGGAGGACATCAAATCCCTCCTGACGCGATACGGATATGACTCGCGCTGCGATTTAAAAACGCTCGTCACCGCCTTCCATCGGCATTTCGAGCCGGAAATCTTCGATGCTCCGGAAAAGATCGGCGCAGAAAATCTGAACACTATCAGCCGGATGCAGGCTCTGATGCGCCAGAAGCTGGCGCTCCGGCCAAGGCTCTATTGACATAGAAAGCAACTCCTGTTATGAGTAATAAAATTGTTCGAAATTGAGGGAGAATGCTGCAATGACAGCCCCAGTCGTAACTATGCAGGACTTGGAAAGCATGAAAGTCATGGAAACCGCTTTCAGCCGGAATTTTTTCAAAAACTATGAGGGTGGCGAGGACAAAGCAAAGAATGCCTTCAAAAAGGCTGCCGGTTTTTTTAATGGATGCAGCATTTTTCACAAACAAAGCCAGTGGGAAGCGAAAGTCAAAGTAAACGCCCCTCCGGCGGAACAGGCGAAAGCTCTTCTGGATTTCTGCTCCGCCGCCCTCCCCGTCATGAAAAAAGCCTTCGGGGAGGACGTGATCCTGCAGGTGCTGCCTGCGGAAGTAAAAGAGCAAAGGATGATCGATCTCTGCCGCGCTTTCGGCAACAACGATCTTGCCGCCTTTTGCGAAAAGGCCAGGGGTCTTCCACAAGTCTCCCATTCCAGGAAACATCTCCGGCCTTCGGTTTAATACCGTAAATTATTCATAATACCCTTGATTTTCGCGACGAGCGGAGGTATGTTGACTCCGAAACCAGAGAGTCGGATGACCGCGGGGCAACCCGAGGAAAGTCCGGGCTCCATGGGAACACGGTGCCGGATAACGTCCGGCGAGGGCGACCTCAGGGAAAGTGCCACAGAAAATATACCGCTCCCGCAAGGGAGTAAGGGTGAAATGGTGCGGTAAGAGCGCACCGCGGCTCTGGCAACAGAGCTGGCAGGGAAAACCCCACCGGGAGCAAGGCCAAATAGGGAAGGCACGTGTCAGACCACAGGGTTCGTTCTCAACCCCGCCTTCCGGGTCGGCTGCATGAAGCGTCAGGCGACTGCCGCTCCAGATGAATGGTCATCCCGTCGCAAGACGGACAGAACCCGGCTTACAGACTCTCTGGTTTTTTTTCTCATTTTCCCTTCTTTCGCAAGGGGGGAGAGAACTATGATATCCATTTACAAATCATCCTTCACAGAAAAACTCTCCCCCTGCGCTTCGCAGAGGGAGAGTTTTTTTGATGCGTCTCAGCAATTGTGGCCTGTGCCTACATTTTGGCCGTTTCCAGTTTGTGCTCCCGTATTTTCCTGGCGGGTTTCTCCTCGTAATTGTTAATCACAAGTTGATTCAGCAACCTCACGCCCCATCCTTTTCTGACATTCTCCGTATCGCACCCGGGGCCTGCCATATCGATATGCACGAAATTGCACTTATCCACGCCCTTTTCATCTTTATCGATGAATTCATGCAGGAAGGCCGCCGCTGTGCAGGAACCGGCCTTGCTGGAAGGAGCGATGTTCGACAAGTCGGCAAAGGGCGTTTTCTTTACAGCTGCCGTGAACTCAGGCGTTTCCATCAGAGGCATTGGCCAGAGCATCTCGCCCGTGGCTTTGCTGGCTCTGTTGAATTTGTCCCGCATAGGTTTTTCGTCGTCCTTGTCCGGATCGTTGGCGTAGAACGGAGCAATGTGCACGCCCGTTGCGCCGAGAGCGGCTCCCGTCAGCGTGGCCAGATTGACCACCGTGTGCGGATTGTACGTGCGTTGGATGTAAGTCAGCGCATCAGCCAGCACCAGACGTCCTTCGGCGTCGGTATTGCCTACAAAGATGGTCTTGCCGTTCATGGCCTTGACGATGTCGCCGGGGCGCTGGGCATTGGCGTCTGGCATATTTTCCGCCATGCCCACGATGGCAACGACGTGCACCTTGGCTTCGCGGGCGGCCAGAGCGCGCATGGTGCCCACAACAGCGATCGAACCGGCCTTGTCCATGGTCATTTCATCCATGCCTTGGCCGGGTTTGAGCGATATGCCGCCGGAGTCGAAAGTGAGAGCCTTACCGACAATCGCCAGAGGTTGCGGCTGCTTGCCGCCGGTGCCGTCATATTCCATGACCACCATGCGCGGCGGTGTGGCGCTGCCCTGACCGACGGCAAGGGCTGCGCCCATGCCGAGCCTTTCCATGTCTTCTTTTTCAAGAACATGGACTTTGATGCCCATGGAAGGCAGTTCTGCTGCAAGTTTGTTTGCGTAGGTCTTCGGGTTAATGACATTTCCCGGCTCGTTGGCGATATCGCTTGCCCAGAAGACGCTTTCGGTGACTTTGCACAGGGGTTCATAAATTTTCGCTGCTTGCTTCGGATCCCGCGCTAAAATTTCAATCCCCTCCAGTTTTACGGGGGCGTCCTTGTCCCCAGAGGTTTTATATTTTTTGAATTCGTAAGTCCCAGTCTGCAACGCATCGGCCAAATTCGCGGCCAGGGAGTTATTATTGCTTGAGTTTGTCACGCTGGGGGTGTCAATGACGACTTCTTTCACACCCTCCGCCGTCAGTGTTTTGTAGAGGGGGGCTGCCAGTTTTCTGACAGCTTTTTCATCAAGCTCTTCCACCTTGCCGACGCCAAGAAGAATGATTTTTTGCCCGTCAGGATCGCGCAAAGTGACGGTTTGTCCACTTTTTCCCTTGAAATTTTCCTCCCTTTCAAGCATTTGAGTAAAAAACTGAAGCATGGGGGGAGGTGTATACCCCGGAAACACTTTGCCCTCAAAAACCGGCACCACGACAGCGCCAGCACCTTTAGAATAGACGTCCTCGTCCTTGTATCCCTTGAATGTAATTTTCATCGTGGATCTTCCTTCCTTGTGACAGTTTCCATAACTCAAAAATAACACTTATGGGCAACTCTATCAATTTCCACACTAAACGTCAACAGATTATTGGAGTCATATTATTTCTAAATTTTTACACATCCTTGATGTGTACTTTGGATAACCGGACATGAAAAATGCATAAGAGCATTGTGTGTAGAAAATTTAATCGTTTGTATATATGCTCCAGTGATACGGCGGGGGGGACACGGCATATGGTCAAAAGTGATATGGACGACGTCAGCAACATGCCCGGCAAAAATACGGACGCCGACAAGGATTCGATTGACAGGCTGCCCTTGTCGAGCATACCGCTTGCCAGCGGCGCCCTGAGGGGCGCCAGGCTCGTCAAGAACGCGCGGATGGAAACGTCGGTCGAGATTCACAACGATCCCCTGTCCGGCAGTCTCCAGGTTTCCCCTGAGTCGATTGCCGATTTCATGGAAACATCCCCTCAAGATCAGGCCATCATCAACAGCCTGGCGGGTCTGCACAGCTTCGATGTTTATTCGCTCAGAACCAATCTGAAGAAACTGGGCGTCGAGGTGAAGGACGCGGACGCCCTTGAACTGTCCGAGGACATGAAGGAAGGTCTCTCCATTTACAGTCTGGAGTTCACGCGCCCCCTCGTTGAAAAAATATTCGGGCAGGGGCGCAAGGACATCAAGACGACGCAGGGGCTTCAGGCGCTTCTCCGCGATCCCGACATGGCGCGCGTCAAGGAAAACCTGAAAGTCATAGCCGAAAAGACGGGCATTCCGCTGTCCGATATTCCTCAATTCCTTGAGGAATACAGCGAGGTGTTCCTGTCGGTTTCCTATTACCGTTACAGCTTTGAAAGCGTCGGCCCCGACATCGACAGGTTTTTGTTCTGGATGTGCGAGGTCAGGTCCCGCCGCGAGGTGCTGTCCTCCCCGAAGACGCTCGCGCAATGCAAGGAAGTGGAGGAAATCCTCCGGTTCCTCGGCAACTCCATACGCGAGAGGCTTTTGCAGTTCCAGACCAGTTTCGAGCTGTTCTGGGCGGACATCAACAGGGAGTCCTTCCGGGAGATGCGCAAGCAGATCGAGGAAAACCATTCCAGCATGGGAGCCGTTCTCTGCGGCCTGCTTGTGAAGATGCATCTTTGGAAGAAGGCCTTCCCGGACAACACTGTGGGCGGCCCCGCGACCCGCGCCAAGTTCGTCGTGACGGAGATGGAGCCGGGGCTCGTCAGGCTCAAGGATCTGGAAAACGACGCCCGCCAGCGTTTGGGAATGCCGGCTGTGAAGATTTGAGCCGGAGGCATTAGCGGGACAACCGGAACCGCGTCAGGTCAAAGGAGTTTTTCATGTCGCAGGAAGTTCAGGCACGAAAGATACAGGATCGTCTGAAAGAAATGGGTGTCACACTGCCGCGGCCGGCTGCGCCGGCGGCCAATTATGTGCCGTTCGTATTATCCGGCTCCTCTCTGTATATTTCCGGCCAGTTGCCCGCCAGAGACGGCGTGATGGTAAAAGGCTGTCTTGGAAAAGATGTCACGGTCGAACAGGGGCAGGAGGCGGCAAGGCTGTGCGCTGTCAACATTCTGGCGCAGGTGAGCGCGGCGCTGGGCGGCGATCTGGGGCGGATCGTCCGGTGCGTGAAGCTGGGAGGTTTCGTGGCCTCGACGCCGGAATTTTTCGACCAGCCCAAGGTGGTGAACGGCGCGTCCGATTTTATCGTCGCGGTTCTGGGGGATGCCGGAAAGCATGCGCGGGCGGCGGTGGGAGTCGCGGCCTTGCCTCTCGGCGTTGCGGTCGAGGTGGATGCCGTATTCGAGGTGGCAGCGTGACGTCCAGGGTTTTCTGCGCGATCGACACGGCGGATATGGAACAGGCGCTGAATCTGGTGAAGCGGCTTTCCGGCGCGTCGCTGCATTTCAAGCTGGGGCTGGAATTTTTCAATGCCCAGGGCATCGCCGGAGTGGAAAAAATCCGCGCTGCCGTCGGCGGAAAGCCGGAAATTTTCCTCGACCTCAAGCTTCATGACATTCCGAACACGGTGGCGGGTGCGGTGCGCTCCGTCATCAAAGCCAGGCCGCAGTTCCTGACCGTCCACGCTTCAGGGGGCCGGGCGATGATCAGGGCGGCCTCCGACGCCGCCGGATCGGGATCCGACAGGACGAAAATCCTCGCCGTGACGGTGATGACCAATCTGGATCAGGAAGATCTGGTCAGCGTTGGGCAAACAGGTTCCGTCGAGGAGCAGGTTTTGCGGCTGGCGCTTTTGTCGCGGGATTCGGGCGCCGACGGCGTGATCTGCTCTCCCCATGAAATTGAAATGCTGCGGCGTGAACTGGGTGAGGGTTTCCTGCTGGTCGTGCCGGGCATCCGTCCCGCAGGCTCCGCGCAGAACGACCAGAAGCGCACCATGTTGCCGGAAGAGGCGTTTAAGCGCGGCGCGGATTATCTGGTGATCGGACGCCCCATCACAGGGTCATCCGATCCGGCGGCGACGGCCGAAAGCATATGCAATCCGTGACCTTACGAAGGAAGTTCCAAAAGGGTTTTGACAGATGTAATGATCTTTGCTACGATATGACGTATTGACAAATTTTGCCGCATTGTAACAATGGAGGACACTAATGAGCGGGCTGATTAAAAAATTTGCCGCCGGGGTTTGGAAAGAGATTGATGAGCTGATTTTAGGGAACCATAAATTCGCCCCTCGGGTCGATACGGGGAAGCCGGTTGATTTTCCTCCGGGAATGAAACCAGATCCGCTGACTGAGAAGCTTGTGAAAGATATGGCGGCTGCCCGTCAAGTTGATCGCAAGCCAAAAATATGATGCCGACACGGTGAAAGTTGGTATCAGCCTGTTTTTTCCTCTCCAAATGTCAAACAGATCAAAGGCTTAGCGTACGATTTTTTCCGTTTCCTCAGGGAATCCCTCTATCAACAGAGCGATTTTTTCCGCCGCTTGGCGGGCAGACATATGGCTAACGTCAATTTTTTCGGTGCCCATCGTTTCATATAGAGGCTGGCGTTCAAGGCTCCTCGTTATGGTGTCGTGTTCGATTTTGCGGCATTTATCAGCCAGCAGTCGTTTCTTCAGGACCTCCTCGGAGCAAACGAGGGTGAAAATGTGCAAATCGTATTCGGCATTGCCCAAAGACGAAAGAACAGCATCGATGATCGACTTCTGATGCATGACCCAGCAAAAGATAACGTATTCATAGATGGAACAGTTCAGAAAGTTTTTCAGTACATGAGCGATATTGTCTTCGACCATTTTCCTTGTCTCGTCATTCACCACCCAGGGATTCATGATCCAGCACCAGTCGCCGTCCAGTAATGAGCTATGCGGCAGCAAATCAAGAAGCTCTTTACAAATGGTCGTTTTTCCAACACCCATTGTGCCGTTGACAAAAATCAGTTTTTTCAATGAAGTTCTCCTCCTCATCAGACATAAGGTATAATCGGTCCGGAAAGAGTACACAGAGTATCGGAAAACAAGCTGTGAACCAAGAAGGGGTCCCCTGAGGAAACGGAAAAAATCGTACGCTAAGACCTCCAAATATCAGACAGATCAAAGGCTTGGCGTGTGCGTAGAAAAGACTCTTCGGGGCGCAAATTAAGAAAGCGTCTTCAGAATTCCGGTTTTTGAACCCGGAAGACTTCGCCTGAGCTTTCCTCCGTGTCCAGCCACAGGAAGTCCAGATGCGGATATTCTGATTCGAGAAGCTCGCGCCCGCGCCCGATTTCGCATAGCAACATCCCCTTGGGGGACAGGTAATCAAAGGCTTGCGCCAGAATGCGTCGGACGATGTCAAGACCGTCCTTTCCCGCCGCCAGCGCCAGTTTCGGTTCATGGGTGTATTCCGGCGGCAGATCCGCCATTGCCGCAGCATCGACGTAGGGCGGGTTGGCGATAATCAGGTCATAGGTGTTCCCCCTGAGGGGTTTGAACAAGTCGCCTTTATAAAGGGTAATGCGGTTTTTAAAACAGCTGTCATCGACATTCCGTTTTGCGACGTCCAGTGCGTCGGAGGAAATATCCGTTGCATGCACCGTGGCGTTCGGAAAGACATGCGCCGCCAAAACCGCCAGGCAGCCGGACCCGGTGCAGAGATCCAGAACGGATTTCACCGCATCCGGATCGTCCATGCCGATACTATCAGTGCATAGCAATTCGCCGAGGAAGGAACGCGGCACGATCACCCGCTCGTCCACATAAAAGGGGATGCCCTGTATATACGCCTTGTTGGTCAGGTATGCGGCGGGCTTGCGGGTTTTGATGCGCTTGCCGATGATGCCCGCCACGGTCTCACATTCGGTTCCGGTCAGCCGCGCATCGAGATACGGCTCCAGTTGATCCACCGGCAGGTGCAGCGTTTCCAGCACCAGATACACAGCTTCGTCATAGGCGTTTCCGGTGCCGTGTCCGTATGAAATGCCCGCCTCGTTAAAGCGGCTTACGCCGTAGCGGATGAAATCGCGGACGGTGAGAAGTTCGTCCATTGCTTTCCGGTTTTTTCTCAAGACCTCTTCTCCATCTTCTGCGCGGGTTCCAGCGAATAATTATAAGCGATCCTCAGTCCCTGCAACACCAGATCGGGCAGGATCGCGTCGAAGATTTTCTCGTCGCGGAAAAGCTGCGAGAAGCCGCCAGTGCCGATGACCATGACATCCTCTTTGCCGAACAGCTCTTTTTTAAGGCCGGAGACGAT
The DNA here is from genome assembly GCA_043806835.1 of Pseudomonadota bacterium. Taxonomy (GTDB): domain Bacteria; phylum Pseudomonadota; class Alphaproteobacteria; order Micavibrionales; family UBA2020; genus PALSA-926. The sequence goes on from JAZDGQ010000039.1 coordinate 11,247, forward strand.
CTCCCGCAAAGCGCCGAGGTGGCCGAAATAGAGGCCGCGCTGGATGCTCTCCCGCGTCGTCTGACCGAGATAGGTAGGGGGCACCTCGATATCGACCTCCATCAGCTTGGCGGTGTTGGAGCGCAGCGCCTCCATGGACAGCCGCACTCCGGCGAGAATGACCCCGCCCAGATAATCCTTCTTTTTGTTGACGGCGCAGAAGGTCGTGGCCGTTCCCGCATCGATGATGATGATGTTTTTGCCGGGGAAGGCGTTCACCGCGCCGATGGCGTTGGCGATGCGGTCCGCCCCGACTTCCGCCGGGTTCTTGTACTTGACGTTCAGTCCTGTTTTGACGCCGGCCTGAAGGTTGAAAACCCCTACTTTGAAATACTGGGAGATCGCGTGGTTGATGGTGTAATTGCAGGAGGGCACCACGGAGCACATGGCGACCGCCTTTATCCCCAAGGCCTCCAGACCGTTGGATTGCAGGATGTTCCGCAGGAAAATGCCGAACTGGTCGGACGTGCCGAGCTGGTGCGTGGCGTAGCGGAAGCGCAGGATGATCTTCTCTCCTTTGAACACCCCGCCCAGGATATGCGTATTGCCGACATCAAGACACAGCAGCATTTTTTTCCTTCCTTTCGGCTAGGGGCACGTTATCGATCAGCCGGACTTTGTCAAGCCAGACCGCCGCCAGCCGCCGCCCCCATTGCGTCGCCACGTATTCCGGCCTGAATCCACGCCGTTCCAGTTCCAGTTTCACGGCTTCGTCGCCAAAATCGCTCCTCAGCAGTTGTGATAAAAACGCCGCCGTCCGGCGCTGTTCCGCCGTGAGCCGCGCATTGCGCGAACTGAGCGCGAGGCCGCTTTCCTCCCGGATCGTCGGGCAGGGGACGATCTCAACCGGCAGGAACAGTTCTGCAACCATTTTTTTGACCAGTATCAACTGCTGGAAGTCCTTTTCCCCGAAATAGGCACGGGTGGGCTGCGCCAGATTCAGGAGTTTCAGAACGACCGTCAGCATCCCCGTGAAGTGGCCGGGGCGGAACTCCCCCTCCATCTCCCGGCTTAAGTGCGTTTCGGAGACCTGCACTTCGTATCCGTCGGGATACATCGCCTCTTTCGACGGGCAGAAGACGGCATCGACTCCGAGGGACTCCAGCAGCTTGCAATCCGCCCCCAGCGTGCGCTGATACTGCTCGAAATCCGACGGCTGGTTGAATTGCGTGGGATTGACGAAAATGCTTGCGACGACGAAATCGTTCTCTTTCCGCGCGCGTCTGCACAGGGAGGCATGGCCTTCGTGCAGACATCCCATGGTGGACACGAATCCGACGGTTCCCTTGATATTTTTGCGGATTTCCCGCCAGCGTTCGATTTCAGTAACAATGTTCATTGCCCGGGAACTCTCCTGTTTTGACGGCCTTCGCATAGTCTTCCATTGCCTGCGCGATCAGATCCGCGCCGTTCATGAATGTCCGGACGAATTTCGGGACCTTGCCGGTGTTCAGCCCCAGCATGTCCTGCCAGACGAGCACCTGCCCGTCCGTTCCCGCCCCCGCGCCGATGCCGATGGTGGGGATTCTCAATTGTTGCGTGATGCGGGTCGCCACAGCTTCCGGCACGCATTCCAGCACCAGAGAAAAACATCCGGCTTTTTCCAATGCCAAAGCCTCTTCCGAGAGCCGTTTTGCGCTTTCGTCCGTCTTTCCCTGCACCTTGTAGCCGCCGAGCTGATGGATGGACTGCGGTGTCAGTCCGAGGTGCCCCATAACGGGAACGCCGGAATGCACGAGGTGGGAGACAAGCTCTGTGTTTCCGTCCGCGCCCTCCAGCTTGACGGCATGGGCGCCCGCCTGCATCAGGGCGCGCACCGCCGCGATATTTTCGTTCAGCGACGAGCGGAAGGACAGGAACGGCATGTCCGCGACGATGAACTTGTCTTTCGCCCCCCGGCTGACGGCGGCGGTGTGCAGGGACATCATGTCCGTCGTCGCCGGTATCGTGTCGCGGAAGCCGTGCATGGTCATGGCGAGGCTGTCCCCGACGAGCAGACAATCGATGCTGGTTCTGTCGAGGATCGCCGCGCTCGTGAAATCGTAGCATGTCACCACGGTTATTTTTTCGCCGGACGCCTTCTTCGCCTGAAAATCGCAGACGGTCATCATGACGATTTCTCCTTTATAAGGGGGTAGGCTTCGACGAAGCTCCGGTAGATGCGCTGAAACGGGTCTCCCTCGAGGGCAGCGAAATTTTTCTGGATCGTCGCGGCGTCGCCCCGCGCCAGAGGCCCCGTGAAGGCCGAGGCGTAATCCGTCAGCAGATTTTCCGTCTGCTGGCGCAGGTAGGCATGGCCTGTTTCAGCCGGAAGATGAAATTCCGCTTCCAGCGCGGTGAGGAATTTCTGCCACAACAGGCAGGAAAAATTGCCGCTGAGGACGCACATCGCGTGATATTTCGCCTTGAGTTCGGGGGCGAGCCTTACGTGGGAGTTGGGAATGCCGGGGAGCAGCGTTTCAAAGGGCGGCGCGGAGGCATCGACGACGAATGGAATGGATTTGTATTTGTCGAGCGTATAAAGACCCGTATTGAACGTCATCAGGGGATGCGCGCCGTAAGCCTGTTCGCTGAACAGCGCGCCGGAAAAATGCACCTTGACGGCGGCGATGTCCCGCAGGTGCTCCGTGATGAACGGGTCTATCGCCCCGTCGCTGATAAGGAGGAGGATATGCGTCGCCGCGCACGCAAGCTCCCCGAGCTTTTCCGTGGGTTCAGATCGGTTCCATTGTGAGGAGGATATGCCCAGCAGGGACAGGTAATGGCGGAAATGCCGCGCCATTCGTCCATTGCCTACGATCAGATAGTGGGGTACTTGTCTCATGATCAAGTCCTCGATTTCCGGGACGGATTCTATATGCACTGTCAGTCAGGAGTCAATGGGGAGAAAATGATGATGATAAAACAATATATTCCGCTGATTCTCGCGGCGGTTGCCCTTGCCGGATGCGGTTTTTCCTCGCTGAAGGAAAGGCACGTCGCTGCGGCTGGGATCGCCCTTCCCTCCGGCATGATTGAGCGCGTCATTCCCGCAGGGATATTCAACCTCACGGTTTGGGAGCGAGTTTCCAGACCGGGGGCTCCCGTCAATATTTACATCGAGGGGGACGGGCTTGCCTGGCTGGGCAAACGCACGAAATCCATGAATCCGACGCCGCCCGATCCCCTCGCCTTGCGGCTTGCCGCTTCGGACAACGCCGACAACGTGATCTATATGACGCGGCCATGCCAGTACACGGGCTGGAACGGGGAAGGTGCCTGTCCCGATCTTTACTGGACCAACGGGCGCACGGCTCCCGAGGTGATTCGCGCGTATCAGGAGGCATTGGATAATATTAAAACGCTCTATCATGTCACGGGTTTCAACCTGACGGGATATTCCGGCGGCGCGGCGGTCGCGGTGCTGGTGGCCGCCGAACGAACGGACGTTTTATCGCTCCGGACAGTCGCGGGGAATACCGATTACGCGACGTTTTCCGCTCTTCACTCCGTCAGCCCGATGGAGGGTTCGCTCGATCCGGTCGAGGCTGCCCCCAAAGTCTCCCATATCCCGCAACTGCATTTTATCGGCGGGAAGGACACCGTCGTCCCGATAGCCGTCTTCAACGGCTGGAAACGAGCCTCCGGAGAAACCCCTTGCGTGCAATCCATCGTCGTTCCCGGCAATACGCATGAAAAGGGGTGGGTTGAGAAATGGCCTGAACTGCTGGACGTCCCGCCTGTTTGTGCGTCAGAATAGGGTCTGACTGCCTGCTGAATTCCCCCTGAAAGGGCGGAATGTGTGTGCATCAGTGGGGCGGATATGATAGTGAAGTACGATAAACAGCATTCCAAGTGGATAAGAAGGTATCAGAAAAATGAGACACGACAGTTCCGGACTGAAATTTTCCTCGCGCTGCATACATGCCGGACAATCGCCTGACCCGACGACGGGCGCGGTATCGATGCCGATTTATGCGACGTCCACCTACGC
>JAZDGQ010000040.1:0-4487 GCA_043806835.1 Pseudomonadota bacterium
CGCATTCTCCAGCAAGCGCGTGAAGGTCGAGCACGGCATTGGCGCCATGAAACGCTTCGGCATCGCCTCCCAGCGCTGGCGCAATCCCCGCCACACCCGCACGATCATTATCAAAAACGTCGCAGGCCTCGCCAACTGGGCCGCTGCCTGATGATTTATCCGGCAATTACAAGGCTTTGCTTCGATCCAAAGGCTACTGAGCAATGACTCTATTCATTTTGTATTGACGTAATTATAAAAATCGGTTATAACAACTACAATTCTGAATGAAAAATTGCAAATCGCGTTTTAAGGGGTCGGCCAGCCATGAAAGTTAAAAACGAAGTTATAAACGATACAAGTACAGGAAGTATTCATCTCACGGTTAGAGAGGGTAATTGGGTGCTGGAAAGCCTGACGCGCGCCTTCGTGGATTCTGGCATGGAGGCCGCCAATATTAAGGGGCCGGGCATGATAAAGAGCGAGAAATCGCCGGAAAGCGGGGGGTTGCGGTTTGGCAAGTTTGGTGTTCATGGGAGAAAGTACGGCAAATTCCACGTTGTCAATGGAGAATGCGATATTACTTCGTTTGAAGCGAATATCATGCACAAGAGAGATACAAATTTAATCGTCATGCATATTCATATGAACTATACTGATGTCACGGAAAATAAAAGAGGATTAGAGAAACTCGTTAGCGAGATTTTTAATCGTTTTTGTCCCTCGATGAATTATGTCAGCAGGGGCGGGCATGTCATGATTGAAATGAAAGACAACCTTGAAAACATCCCGGATACCGGTACACGATATAAAAACGATTTTAAGGCATATCCAACGGTGGAGTTCACTTTGGAAAGGCAGGCAGGCATTGAGAGAAAGCCTCTCAGCGATACCCACCCCGGCTGCCCCGTAGCCATTATCGTGGCGAAGCTCCCGAAGCCCCCGACGTCTCCCTGAAAAAGAACCGCCGGACTCCGTAGAAACTCTCCCGCGCATTACTGAATAACGAAACTGTCCTTCCCCGACCGGACGGAGACCATTGCACCAAAGGCAGGACTTTTTTGGGTTGAATACATTTTGTCGAGGGGTTCGTGCTGACGGACACAGAAAAAAATTACCGTTTTATTTTTAGGGATGAAGTTGAGCAGATTTTCATCAAATTCTCGCAACTTCGTGCCAATACGGTTTTTATAAACGCCGCTGACGACCTCCCGCAGCAGAAAACAAAATGGGCATCGGCTGGCTTGTTCTGCAGCAAGACGGCAGGGTGTGGAACAGTCTGGAGAACAGGGTTCGCACCGCTGCCGCATTCGCCATTCATCAGTTGACATCCCTCTGATTTTTCAAGAAAATCATGGCATGTTCTTCAGGATCATCATTCTGACGATGCTCTTTCTGGTGACCGGCGCTTCCGCCGGTTACGCGAACGTGCTGTCCGTGAAAAGCGAGTCACGCGACCTGCCCGTCAACTTCACCGCCAAGGCCTTGTCGCATGACGACGAAAAGCAAACCGTGACGGCGGCGGGCGCTGTGGAGCTGGTGCAGGGCAAACAGATTTTGCGCGCCGACAGGATCGTTTACCATCTCGACGAGGACAGGGTGGAGGCCACCGGCAACGTCTCTCTTCTGGACGAAAGGGGGGACGTGCATTTCGCGGAGTCCGTCGAGCTTCACAACAACATGAAGGAAGGCTTCGTGAAGGAGCTGCTGTCGCTGCTGGCCGACGGATCGAGATTTACGGCTGGCGAGGCGCGGCGTGAAAACGGCGGCAAAAGAACCGTCATGACCGATGCCACCTATACGGTATGCAGGGTCTGTGAAGCCGATCCGCATCCGTTGTGGCAGATCAAGGCCTCCGAGGTCGTTCATAATGCCGACACCAGAAAGATCAACTACAAAAATGCACGGCTGGAGCTTCTGGGCGTACCTGTCGCCTATTCGCCGGTTTTTTCGCATCCGGATCCGACGCTGAAACGGAAAAGCGGGTTTTTGCGTCCGGAATACGGCTGGACGACGGAACTTGGAACGCATCTGAAGGTTGGATATTATTACGATATAGCGCCCAGCAGGGACATGACCCTGCAAGTCGAGCCGACGGCTCTGGCGGGAATGCTGGTGGAAGGGGAATGGCGCGAGCGCTTTGAAAACGGCAGGCTCCAGATCAACGCCAGCACCGTCAACTCCGACCGCAAGGAGGAAGACGGACGGATCGAAACCAGCCGCCAGCGCGGTCATATCGTCGCGGAGGGGGTGTTCGACCTGAACGACCTGTGGCGGAGCGGGGTCAGTTTCTCGCGCTCGACGGACAAGGAATACCTCCGTCTTTACGATATTTCCAGGGATAATGTGCTCAGCAGCCAAGTATACGCCGAACGGTTCTCCGGACGGAACTATTCGCGCATCAGCGCTTTCGGCTTCCAGGACGTGCGCTTGGGGATCAGGCCGGATCAGCCGTATATTTTTCCAATGATGGAACATACGATGACCGGGGAGCCTGATTCTCTCCTGGGGGGGAGGGGGCAGATCGGCGCATCAGCTCTGGCGCTGATCCGTGACGGCGAAAATCAGGATGTGCAGCGGGTTTCCGTCACGGCGGGATGGGAGCGGCGCGGCGTGTCTTCGGCGGGGCTTGCGACTGTCGCCAGACTGGACGGGCGCGGCGATGCCTACAGCATGCAAAACAGCGATGCCGCCGATATCGACCCCACGCTTGATCCGGATCCGGAGACGATCCGCGGCATGGCGACGGCCAGCGTGATTTCCAGCTATCCGATGGTCAGGCCGCTGCGCCGGTCGCAGATCATCCTCGAGCCTTCGGCGGGCGTCAGTGTCAGTCCCATGGTCAGCGACAGGAGCGACACCATCCCCAACGAGGACAGCATCGACATCCAGTTCGACACCAATAACCTGTTCCGGGAAAACAGGTACCCCGGCATCGATCGTCAGGAGGACGGGGGCAGGCTGAATTACGGCGTGAAAGCGGGCTGGTACGGGGATGACGGAAGATACGGCAGGATATTTCTGGGACAGAGCGCCCGTTTTTACGGCGACAGGATATTTCCTGAAGGCTCCGGCCTGGAAGACCGCCGCTCCGACGTCGTCGGGCAGGTCAAACTCGGGCTGTCGAAATATATGGACGCCGATTACCGCTTTCAGCTCGACAACGATACGCTGGCCGCCCGGCGGCATGAAATACAGGCAGGGGGGGGGAACGACGGTTTCCGCCTGGACACCAGATACCTTTATACGGCGGCGGTCGCCGGAACGGGCTTTACGGAGTCGCGGCAGCAGCTTCAGATGGGCGGAACCTACAACATCACGAAGAACTGGAAATTCCGCGCTTCGGGGCTCGTCGATCTCGGGGATCAGCCCGGGCTCAGGAACGCGACCGGCGGGATCGACTATTCGGACGAATGCTTCACCTTTTCGGTCCTGGGATCGCGGAACGTCGCGGACGAGGCTTCCGGAGACGACGAAACGAAACTGCTGATGCGCATCGGCCTCCGGAGCATCGGGGAATTTTCCGGCCCTGAAATCCTGCTGGGCGGGAGCCAGCTTATCAAGCCGCCGGGGAAATAACCGCCTCCCAAAAAAGATCGTTGGTTTAGGAAAGAGTCTTTGACGTTTGAGGAATCAAAAAAACATGCCTATAAAAAACTTGACCCCGGTAGTATGCTTTCGCAGGGACATCCGGGGCCTTACAAGAATAAGTGTAACATGAAATGAGTTTGGTCACCCCTCCAAAAACCCTCGCTGTCATTCCGACGGAGCGGAGCGACGAGGAATCTTCCCAAGAAATTCAAGAATGAAGATCCCTCGCTGTGCTCGGGATGACAATGGGGGGAGGGAGGGTTATTAGAGGATGCCTTAAGGGCAAGTAAATAAAGGGTTTATTGGAGGGGGAGCGCATGAGTTTTACAATGCAGGATTCAGGAGGACGGTACCAGCGGCGCAAGGCGGAGCGGCGGCGGAACGTCCTGTGGTTTCTGATCGTCGTCGGGTCGTTGTGCGGCGTCGCCTACTGGCAGGGCGCCGAGAATGTCCGCAGCAGCGAGGCTGCCTGCAAGCAGCAGGCGGCGAACCTTCAGGAGGAGAGGAAAGGGCTTGAGCAGACCATCACATCCATGCGTTCGGAAGTGCAGTCAACGCAGGTGCGCTACAAGCAACTGGAGACCAAGTACCGGCAGGAAGTGCCGACCGGCGAGTTCAGGCAGCTGATGGATCTCGTCAAAAAGCAGCTGGAGGCGGGGATCAAGGCGGAGAGGATGTCCTTCGTAATCGAGGCCGCCCGTCCGCCCAGGAATTGCAGCGATTCCGTCACCAAGCGTTTTGTCATGAATACGCCCGTCTACAGAGGGCCGCACGGAAACGTAGCTTTCGGGAACGGGACGATCACCGTGACCGGAGAGGGCGTGTCGGCGGTGAGTCCGACCGGAAGCCCGGAAGCCTGGTATGATTCCGGCAAACCCGTGTCGATTTCCTTCGTCCAGATCGGGGGCAGGGAGACG
>JAZDGQ010000041.1:0-6655 GCA_043806835.1 Pseudomonadota bacterium
GGCGACGGAAGATAATAAAATGGCGGCGCTGAAGCTGGCCTTCCCGCCGGAGAAAAAAGCGGCGGACGTGCGGGAAGCCCTGCGGCGTTTCAGCGTCAGCCTCCGCCGGGCGACGCAAGATAATTTGAAAGCGGGCTTCAACCCCAATCAGGCGCGCGTGTCGCGCGGCGATCCCGACGGCGGGCAGTGGACAGGCTCTGGCGGCGGAGGAGGAGGCGGTGGATCAGGCGGCGGAGGTGGCGGCGGTGGACGCGGAACTCCTTCCGGCGGTCGAACGCCGCGCACGCCGTCCGGCAATGACAATCCCATGAAGCCCAGTCGTTTGCAGGAATTATTAATCCGTCCATTAGTAGAATGGCATGAAACATATGATTTTGGCCGAAAATAAAGGAATTATCGCTGCTCTATGTGCGTTTACTTATGGACTCATTAATAACCTCGATGCTGAAGACATGAAGAAGAGGATGCCTTATTTGCGAAAGGCTGTGCAAGCATTGCTTTTGGCGGCAAAAAAGTAACAGAAGACTGAATTCACAAAAAACTGAAAAAATTTAAGGCGTCCCTGCGCGAGGCAGGGAATGTTCCTTGAAACGGGCCATGGGCATGATTGCCGGTGGCCGGGAGAAAGCGTTGTTTCCGCCGCGGGAAGCGGACGGCGGCAAAGAGATATCCATCATTCAAACGACAACACAAAAAGGAAAACGACATGACAAACGATACCCCCATCTTTGACCTGCACCGCGATTTCGAGGCGTTCAAGGACTCCAACGACCAGCGCCTGAAGGAAATCGAACGCAAGGGGTCAGCCGATCCCCTGACGGAACTGAAAGTCAAGCGTCTGAACGAGCGCCTCGACCAGATGGAGACGGCGATGAGTCGCTCTCCGCGCGGCGGCGTCAAGCCGGACGACGGCGAGGCGGCCAAGGTTTTCGCCATCGAGCGCAAGCGGCATTATCACGGCGAACTGGACGTCAACACCTATCGCCAGTATAAATCCGCGCTGAACAACTACCTGCGGAAAAACAACGCGGGCAATACCATGGACGAAATCAAGGCACTGAGCGTCGGTTCCGATCCGGACGGCGGATTCGCCGTGCCGCCGGACATGGGCGGACGCATCATCTCCCTCATTCTCGAAACGTCCCCGATGCGCCAGGTCGCCAACGTCGTCACCATCGGCACCGATGCGCTGGAAGGCGTCAACGACCTGTCCGATGCGACATCCGGCTGGGTCGGTGAGACGGAATCCCGCAGCGAAACGGCTACGCCAAAGATCGGCGAATGGCGGATTCCAGTGTTCGAGCAATACGCCGAGCCGCGCGCGACGCAGAAGCTGCTGGACGACTCTTTGTTCAATGTGGAGGAATATCTCGCGAACAAAATCGCCGAGCGCCTCTCCCGCATGGAAAATACGGCTTTTATCAGCGGCAACGGCAGCAAGAAGCCGCGCGGAATCCTGACATATCCGGCAGGCGTCCCGTCCTCCTCCAACTTCTCGGTCATCGAGCAGATGCCGACGGGCGGGGCGGGGGCTTTCGCCGCATCCAATCCGGGCGACGCGCTCATCAACCTCGTTTACACGCTGAAAGCGTCTTACCGCGAGAAAGCCGTGTTCATGATGAAACGCGCCACGCTGGCGGAGGTTCGCAAACTGAAGGACGGACAGGGGAATTACCTCTGGCAGCCGGACTTCCAGATGAAGCAGGGCGGAACGCTCCTCGGCTTCAACGTCGTCGAGGCCGAAGACATGCCCGCCATCGCGGCGAACAGCCTCTCCATCGCCTTTGGCGACTTCAACGCCGGATACCAGATCGTTGACCGCCAGGGCATCAGAGTCTTGCGCGACAGCTTTACCGCCAAACCCTACGTCAAATTCTACACGACGAAACGGGTCGGCGGCGATGTCGTGAATTTCGAGGCAATCAAATTGCTGAAATTTGCGGCGTCATAAGCTGCCTGCGCCAGCGGGTTGCCGCATGCCCCCGCATGTTCCCCATGCGCGGCAACCCGCCACTTTTTCTCTCTCAATATGAAAGGAACTTTCCATGCATGATCTCGTCAACAATATCGGCATCGAGCAATCGCTGATGCCGCAGACCATTCAGGCCTCCGCCCTCAACACGGGCAACATCGACACCCAGGGCGCAGAAGCCCTGGCCGTGGTGCTTCTGGTCGGCAACATCGCCGACACCCTGAGCGGCTCCGTCCGCATCGACGTCAAAATCGAACATGCCGACGATGACGGCACAGGCTCGCCCGATTCTTATGCAGCCTGCGCCGATGAAGACGTCCTGAACTTCACGGGACTTTCCTCCGGTCAGTTCCTGAGCATCGACACTTCCGGCGAGGAGCAGAAACGCCATGTGATCGGCTATCGCGGCGGCAAGCGGTTCGTCAAGGTCACCGCGACGCCCGTGAGCCTGACGACCGGCGGACCCATCGCTTTTCTGGCGCTGAAAGGGAACCTCGGCCAGTTGCCCGTAGCCAACACCTGACCTCCCGTCCTGCGAAGGGGTGGGGGATTTATCCTCCACCCCTTCTTTTTTCCGATAAAGGATAAACCATGTCGCATCCGATTTACCGCCTGACGGAGACCACGCCTCCGGCTTCCGAGCCGTTGACGCTGGCTGAAATCAAAACGTTCCTCCGCATCGACTACAGCAATGACGATGTCCTCGTGACGGATCTGATTTCGTCTGCGCGGCAGCTTTGCGAAAGCGCGACGGGACGGAGCCTGATAACCCGCAGCTACAGCCTTTTCCTGGACTTATGGCCGGACGCCTCCATTACAGAGTGGTGGGATGGAGTCAGGGAGGGCGCGGATGTGGGTGATAAAATGAGGAGGCTGCCTCTGCCGAAACCGCCGCTTCTCTCCGTCACGCTGATTAAGGTTTTTGCCGCAGACAATACGTCCGCCGATTTTCCTTCCGTCAACTATTATGTGGACACAGCCGGAATTCCCGGGCGGATCGTCCTGACGCAGGGAGCCGCCGCTCCGTCTCCCGGACGCGCAGCCAACGGCATCGAGATTCAGTTTACTGCCGGATATGGCGCCGCGGCGCAGAATGTTCCGGCGCTGCTGCGCCAAGGCATGAAACAGGTTATCGCCCATCTCTACGAACACCGCGGCGACAGCGCGGATCAGGCTTTGCTGGCCTCCGGGGCGTCTGTAATTTTTCAATCTTATCGTGTCATGAGTCTGTTATGATCGGCGACATGAAACACCGCGTCACCTTCCAGAAATCCGTTCGCACGCCGGATGGCGGCGGTGGATTTGCGGAGACATGGCAGAACATCGATTCCAATCCCATCGTATATGCGGCGATCATGCCGCTTTCGGGAGGAGAGCAACTCAGGTTCCATCAGCTTGAGGCGACGGTGACGCACCGCATCGTGACCAGATACCGCAGCGATGTGACCCCCGCCATGCGGATTGTCAGAGGGACGATGATTTATGATATTGCCGCCGTGACTGACAGGGACGGGCAGGGCGCGTATTTAGAAATTTTAGCGACGGTGAAAGTTTTGTAATTCGTTTACGGTTTCTTCGCTTCCGGCGGGGTTGCCAGGGGAACTACAGAGTCCTCGGGGATGGGGCCGAGGCTTGCGGCATCGACCGGTTTCCAATCCGCCGCTTCCTTGTCGGCTTTGGCGGTTTCTTCCGCAGTCAGTTTCATACTGGCGATGCGTTTTGCCAATTCTTCTGCCGCATGCTGGAATTTGGGATCCTGTTTTTCGTTGGCGGCGATGCGGAACCACTTGTATGAAGTATAAATGTCCGGCTGGATGTCGTCTGTAGGGCTTTTGTTGCCGCGAAGAAGGATGAGCGCGTAGAAGAAAGCACCCTGCTGGTTGCCGAGTTGCGCCGCACGTTGAGACCATTGCAGTGCGGTATTGAGATTCTTTTCGATGCCAAGCCCGCTGATGGACATGGCGGAAAGCGCGACCATCGCTTCTGCATTGTTTTTTTCTGTCGCGGCGCGTTTATAAAGAGACAGCGCTTCCTTATGGCTCTGGATGACACCCAGGCCGTCGTTATACATGTTGCCCAGGATAATCATGGCGCGGTCATCACCGCCCTCCGCCAGCGGACGCAGTTCGGTAATTGCCCCGACCCAGTCTTTGCGGTCGTAAGCATCCTTGCCCTCCTTGAATCCGGCAAAAGCCGGGGAGGATAAAAAAGACACAAGTGCCAGAACAAGTAAAATACGCGCCATTGCTTAAAATCTCCTGCCAACCAAAATAAAGCTTTTTTAAGAACTTTTCAAACATTCTGAAGGATAAAAACCATGTCTGTTGATAGTTGTTGGGACGTGCAAACAGGCGTTTTTACCCGCCTGACGGGAAATACAGCCCTCACCGCCCTTCTGGCCAATGGCGCGAACAGCGTTCTTGACCATGTGCCGGCGGGAACGGCCTTTCCCTATATAGTGATAGGTGAAAGCATGTCAAAACCTCTGGGCGGTCAGCGCGTTTCTGGAAACGATATGACTCTGACGATTCACTCTTACAGTCGCGGCAGCGGGATGCAGGAAATCAGGGGCATCATGTCGGCGGTTTACGATGCGTTGCACACGGTTTCCTTCACAGTTCCGAACCAGATACTGGTGCTTTGCCAGTGCGTTGATTCCGGAACCGGGCTGGAAAACGACGGGATGACCCGTCACGGCGTCCAGCGGTTTCAGATCATCACCGAACCTGCCTGAAGGAGATAAAATATGTCCAGTCAAAGAGGCCGCGACCTGCTGTTGAAGATCGGCGATGGCGCCGATCCGGAAGTTTTTACCACCATCGGCGCCGCACGCACCGTATCCATGAGCCTGAATAACCAGACTGTCGATAATACGGCGATGGACGGCAGCGGGTTTCAAAGTTTGCAGGCGGAGGCAGGGGTGCAGACGATGGAACTGACGCTGGAAGGGCTGTTCAGGGACGCTTCCGCCGAAGAAGCTCTGCGTCTTTCCGCTTTTGATCGTGCGGCCAGGAATTACCAGTTGCTGTTTCCGAACGGCGATCTGTATGCGGCGGCCTTCGTGATTCATGAATACCGGCGGGGCGGCAGCTTCGACGGTCTTGAAACGTTCGCCGTCGCGCTGGCGCGCACCGGCGGCGGCGCATTTACGCCGGGAGCATAGCCGATGACCTTTTTGCTGACCCCGGATCAACCTTGTCCGCTTGAAGTCAATCTGAAACTGATTGCGGAGATGGAAGGTTCTTACGGGAGCCTTTATCAGATAGCCGAGAGGCTGCTGGACAAATCCCTGCCGGTCTCATCGATGATCGGCGTTATAAAAATGCTTTACCGCCACGCGGGATGCGGAATTCCGGATGAGGCGCTGGACGATTTTCTCCTCCGGCAGCCCTGTACGGAACTGCTGACATCCGTTTTGCTGGACATTCTGGAGCCTATAGAGGGGGGCATGATGCCGGAGCCGTTGCCTCCGTCCGCGCAGTTTCTGGCCGGGATGATTAAAAAATTTCCGGATTCAAAAAAGGAAACAGGAGCATGAGCATCGCAAGTAATTCAAGCCACGCTTTGAGAGCATTGTTAAACAACAGGTTCAGCCGGCAGTCGCGCAGGAGGCCATCGCAGGACATTCTCAACGATGCCCTGATAAAACTGATCCAGAAAGAAGTAATGTCCGGTCTGGCCGGTATTTTCGGAGATACGCCACGCAAGGGAGAGAAGGGTGGCGCCATGATCGGCGACAACGCATTTACTCCGTTCATAGGGCAACCGCCGGTCGGCGGGAACTTCGACCGGAGACAAATGGAAATCAGCATCGACGAAATGGTGGCGTCCACACTGATGCACGGACGGCAGACGTCCGGCGTGCTGCGCACGCTGTTCGGTCTTGTTCCAAGCCTGATCGGCAGATAACGAAAGAGGATGACCTTATGACCACCTGGCCCGCTTCATTGCCCGCTTCCCCTCTGCTGGACAGCTTTCGTGAAACGGTTCCGGATTCCGTTATCCGCACCAGCATGGAGCAGGGACCGGCCAAGCTGCGCCGCCGCACGACGGCGGCTGTTCGCGTGCTGTCGGTTGCCTATCTGATGAGCAAGGATCAGGTGACGGCGCTTGAAACTTTTTACCTGACGACGCTTCAGGGAGGGTCTTTTCCTTTTGATTTCACGCATCCGCGCACAGGAGCGACCGTTTCCTGCCGCTTTGTCAAACCACCCGAATATGGCTCCGGCAACGGCAGCTTTTTCAGGGTTACCGTTGAGTTGGAAATTCTTCCATGAGCCGCACGGTATCGAGTCCGACCCGGCAGGCGCTTTATGCGGCGGAGACTGGGGAAGCCTTTCTGATCCTCCTGACCCTGAATCATGCGAGCCTGTCCGCGCCCATTCGCGTCACCAGCGATGGCGTCGAAACAACAAGTCGTGGGAATGTTTTTGCAGCCTTTCCGTTCGAGCTGGTTTTGCCTGACGATCAGGATAACGTGTCTCCCCGCGCCAGGCTGGTGATTGACAACATCGACCGCCAGATCGTCCAAGCGGTCAGAACGATTTCATCGGCTTCTTTAATGCGGTACAAGTCAATCGGTTTTTTAAGTCAGCTCATAGCTCCTCGCTTTCCTTCTCAAAACATCCTTCTGGCGTGGCCTTGGCAGGGATCAGGCTTCTTTCCGGAGTCAGCGCTTCTTTA
>JAZDGQ010000042.1:0-3886 GCA_043806835.1 Pseudomonadota bacterium
TCCAGGGGGCTCAAAGTTCCCGACAATATCGAACTCCTGTTCCTGCCGCCCTACAGCCCGGAACTCAATCCGAAGGAAAACATCCGGGATGAAATCCGCGAGAAAATCTTCAGAAACTTCGCCCTCAAGTCTATGAAAAAAGTCGAGCAGAAGCCCTGCGATGCCGCACTCTACATCCAGAAGAAACATGAAATCGTCCGCTCCATTGCGGCGTTCAACTACATCATTGATGCATTATGATCGGAGTTTGGTATAAGGAAGAAATATCAGGCGCTCCCGTCACCTGTTCAATTCAACGTCGAACAAAAGCTTTTCGCCCTTTTCGTAGAGCCTGTCTTTCGTCAGTTCGAGGGCGCGATCCCTGTCCCGTCGCGTGAGGCGGGCGGAAATGTTGGCGCGATCCTCCATGGCCTGTTTTTTCCCGGGGCCGGTGGGATAGTGCAGGATGGCGATGTTCAGCCACATCAGCGCCTTGACAGGGTCTGTCTGAATGCCCACCCCTGTAAAAGTAAGGATGCCGAGATAATGCTCGGCGAGGGGCCGCCCGGCTTCGGCGGCCTTTGAGAACCAGTAATAGGCGTCTTTAGCGTCTTTCGGCACGCCTTGCCCGTTGAGGTACATGATGCCGAGAATCTCCTCCACCTGATGCGAGCCGGATTCCGACAGAAGAAGGAGATACTTGGCGGCGAGCTCGTACTTCCCCTTGTGATAGGCGGCGACGACTTCTTCCAGAGTCATGGATCCCATCATGTCGGTGGAGATGTTGTCCGAAGAGTCCATGTCCTTTTTTCTCAGAAGCGTATAGACGTCCGGCAGAAGCACGCCTGGCGGGATATTCTCGTATTCCTCGAGCGAGGGCATGCCGGACGGCCGCGCGGAGGCGGACGGAGGACGGCTGGCAGGAGGGTCTTCTTCGGCGCGCACCGGAGAGGGCGTCAGGCAGAGCGCCGCGCACAGAACGAAAATGACCAAGGGAAGGCGCATAGGTAATTCTCCTCGCAGGATGCCAGTGTATCCTTTCTTTTGCGAAAAGGAAACGCAAGCTGTTTTTGCAGGGGCAGCTTCCGCCCGCCGCCGGCATCCTCGTAAACGCCGGAGGTCGGACAATGTCAGAAATAGCCTTGCGCCGCCTCTAAAAACCACAAAATGCGGTTTTTAGAGGTGACCTTATTTTAACCCTTCGAGGGGCCGACCTCGCTCCCGGCCAGAAATCTGGCGCGGACGATGTTCACGGCCTCTTCCAGAACTTCGGCGGGAGTCAAATTCGTCGTATCCAGGACACAGGCATCGGCGGCGGCAATGGACGGAGCCATGTTGCGCTTGCTATCCCGTTGATCTCTTTGCCGAATATCCTCCAGAACCTTTTCCGGCGTCAGGTCCGGGCAACGGGCTTTCAGTTCCTCGAAACGGCGGCGGGCGCGCTCCCCGGCGGAAGCAGTGACGAAAAACTTGATCCCTGCGTCAGGACAGACCACGGTGCCGATATCCCGTCCGTCCAGAACCGCGCCCCCGACGTCTCCGGGCGGGTTTCGGGCAAAGTCGCGCTGATATTCAAGCAGCCCGATTCGCACCTGCGGCAACACGGCGATTTTGGAGGCCGCTTCCGACACCTCACAAGTGCGGAGAGCCGCGTTTCCGAGCAGCTCCGGCGTCAGGTTGTTTTTTATGATCTTCAGCGCCGGCTCGACCTCCTTGAATTCCGCAGGGTCTCCTCCCAGTTCGATCGTCGCCAGCGCCACGGCGCGATAAAGCGCACCCGTATCCAGATATGCGTATCCTAAGCGTTCCGCCATCTTCCGGGCCAGCGTCCCTTTGCCGCTGGCGGAGGGGCCATCCACGGCAATCACTATTTTACCCTGCGCGCCGGAAGCCTGCGTTTGCACAGGAGCCTTGTTTTCAGACTGTGAAACAGTCCGCGCCTTTTTGAATGTAGCAACCGACACGATAAACCTCCTTGCATCAAAAACCGAACCCCGCAAGAGGTTAACATAAACATTGCGCGGGGGCAAGGGAAATCTCGACTTCCCTGCATGAATCCCTATTGAACCGAAATTTCGCCCCCGGAATTTATAAGTGCCCTGTTGATAAAGTAAGATTGAATCATCTGCGGGGTTGTTCATTTTTTGCAATGGTACTCTGTCATAAAATAGGCTAATTCATTAGCCAAAAATACGCCAAAGCCTGTTTTTGCAATTCCTTCCCCCTTCACCACTTTGCTACCTTCTCAGTGTCCGTCCATAAAGTTGTTGAATCAAAAGAGTCAGATGTGATTCACTGAAGGCAGCCGAAAGAGGGCCTTTATGTGGACAGCCGAGATGCTCGCCTTGCAGCCGAACTCATACTTCTTATGAGCCTTGCCCTTCGCGATGCACTCCACTTCCGGCGCGCTCTTGATATTGCTCTGGGGGCAGAACCCTCTCTGTTCAAGCCGCACCAGACGCCTGTGCCTGTGCCCGCCCCGTCAACGGGCTTAAACCAGCGCCCAGTTTCCTCTGCCTCCTCCGGAGACGCTACAGGCCGTGCCCCGCAGGGTGGTGTGCATGAAAGGCCCACTTGGCGAAGTCGACGATTTCCGCCGATGTCCTGACCGATGTCTGCACCAGCTCCAGTTCTTTTTCCTGGAAGCTGCGCTCGAACTTGATGAACCACAGAAAGTTGGCGTTGGACCGGTCTTCTATCGTGGAATAGCACATGTCCGTCGGCAGCCTCTTGCCGCAGAGAGCCAGGTAGTTGCGGCCAAACGGCAGTTCCCCAAGCTTTTTAAACAACGCCATGCCGGCTTTCGGCTGTTTCCCCAGAGCCTTCATGTATCCCTGGTCGTCCAGCAGCATCTGGTGGATGATCCTCTTGTCGTGCATCTTCGTGCGGCTGTCCTCGAAAAACTTGTCATACGCTGCGCGCGCCGCCTCGCCGTTGTTCAGGGAGCGGAAATCTTTCCGGGCATGCACCTCGAATACGCGCGTCACGTCCGCCATGGGGGAGCCGGTCATGAAATTCCACGCCTCGCTTTCGCCGACCAGTTTCAGTTCCCAGGCCACTTTGACCGATACCATCAGCACATCCGCCTGCTGCGCCCGGTTGACGAGCACCGCCCCGTCCGGCTCGAAATTCATCGGATTGACGAGCGCGCCCTGACGATGCTGCCAGGCGCGGCGCAACTCACGGGTCAGCATGTTCAGCAAGTCCCCTTTGGGATGATGCGGGTTGAGGGCGATGACGCTCTTTTCCCCTCTCGGATAGAACTGCGACTGCGGCGTTTGCGGATCGTAACAAATCTCCAGTCCCCGGGCGCTTTCCCCCTGCAGGAGGGCCTCTCCGGTGCGCGATTTCAGAATGACCTCTTTCAGTTCTTCCAGGCTGACGCACGCTGCTGCGACGCCCGATCTCTCGCATACGCCCGTCTGATCCAGGCGCCAGTCGAGGCTGGCGCGATGGCTCAGGTGGTTCTCTTTGCCCAGCCGCAGCCGACGCGAGGTGTTTCGGAATCCACCCGTTTTTGGCTTCTTTGTGTAAAGTCCAGCATCGCTGTCTGTTTCATTCCCCATAAGAAACACCCGCTTCCGCTACTTTTTTTGTTTTTATCCCCTTCTTGGGGCCCCACTTTCTTGCAGGTTGACAGCTGCTTTTCTTCGCTGATATTTCCATCATGCGGGACAGATGGTTAACAACCCTTTTCGAAATTGAAAAAAGCAAAGAAATAACAAAATTACGTAAACCTTAGGGGTTTTATAGTCATATAGCTGAATTTATATAGCTGAATTTATAATTACTGATAGACATGCCACCCCGCCGAAGGGCGGGGTCTGGCCGCGCGAAGCGCCTTTATAAACAGCGGCTTCGCCGCATGCCGGATGCCGCCCTTCGGCGGCATGGCGAAACGGAGAGG
>JAZDGQ010000043.1:0-8672 GCA_043806835.1 Pseudomonadota bacterium
GAAATATCGCAAGGCTTTCCTCGCTGAATTTGCTTACCGTTTCAACCGGAGATATTGGACATACCAAGCCTTTGACAGGTTGCTATATGCCTGTATTCATTCAGTTCCTGTCCCATTACCTGTATTACGTGCCTAATCAGACAGGATCAGGCTGATCGTCCTGTTGTTTTTCGTCCTCCTTCTTTCCTGCGTCTTTGCGGACAGCGGCACCGCCATGCTTCCATTTATGTCTGAATAAATCCATAAATGTCATATTTATTTTCTCCCTGTTTTTCAGGCCATGTAATGGCGGCATGTTCCTGAGAAGATTATCCGGATTTGAGGCCGGGAACAAGAATCACCGGCAGAAAAAAAGGGCGTTTTTCAGCAGACGGCCAGACCCTTCGCCGTTCAGAGGCAATCAGGACACCCCCTCTCCCGCAGTGCGGGAGAGGGTCGGGATGAGGGTGTTTTACGGGGATGGCGGTTAGAAATTATGCGCCTTTTTGTGCCCGCCATGGCGGTGATGACGATCTTCTTCCGGCGTTTTCCGACTGGGATCAACGGCCTGCGCGGAGATTTTTTTAGCCTTCAGCCCGGGAATCTCGGCGCCCTTGTCATCGACCGGTTTCACAACCATGCTCCCTGTCCATTCGTTGGATTCCGTCAGTTCAACCATGATGGGCGCTCCCGTGCGGTAGAGGATTTTGTTTTTATGCCCGGTCAGCGTTTGCTGTCCCTCGTTGATCTCGTAGTAATCGCCCGGCAGGCTGCGCATCGGCATCAGGCATTCGGCTCCGGTGCCGTCCAGCAGGATGTGCAGGCCGGCTTTTGATATGCCTGCGATGCGCGCCTTGAACTTCTCCCCGACTTTTTTGGAAAGGAACTTGGCGGTGTACCTGTCATTCGCCGCGTATTCGGCCTCTTTCGACTGGATTTCGGTTTGGGAGATATGCTTCGCTATCTCCTCCATCTGCATGTTCCGGACGCCGCCCGAAGAGACTGCTCCCGCCTTGTTGAATTCCTTGGTCATAAAGTACTGATCCACGAAATCCTCCGCGCGCCGGATGGGCGATGTGACCTGCGCGTAGGCGTCAAGAGGAGGGTCGACCAGCCCCAAGCCGTTATGGCCGATATTGTCCGTGCTGTATTTGGCCTTTGACTGGGCGGACAGGATCATCTTCATGATGACATTCCTGAGCCCTTTGTCCAGCTTGGAGGCTTCCTTAATCACGCCGTTGAACGCGCCGGACTCATCAAGATCTCCGGCAGGCAGGGTCATATTGAAAAGGCCGAGGTACTCGCGCAGATTCGCTATCTTTTCGGCGGAGGGTGGGGCCTCGTGAACGCGGTAGAAAGGGGGTTTATCCTTGCCAGCGGCGATGTTGGCCAGGATCATGAATTCCGCAATCAGGTTGTTGCTGGGTATCGCGTATTTTTCTTTTATGTCGGTTATTTCCCCCTTGTCGTTGAAGACAATCTCGGGTTCCGGCCGATCGAGATCCATTGCGCCGCGTTTCTGCGTCGCTTTCTTGAGTTTCTCGTAGACGTCGTAGAGGCGGTTGATCTGCTCCATCAGCGGGGCAGTCATGGCGTCGGGATTTCCGTCTCTGGCTGCCTGAACCTGTTCATAGGTCAGGCGGGCGGCGGAGTTCATCAGGGCGGGACGGCGTTCCCATTCGGTCAGGTTGCCGTCCTTGTCGATCCAGAGATGATGCGCTATGCAGGCGCGATCCACATGGGGCTTCAGCGAGCACAGATCGTCCGACAGCTCCGGGTGAAACATCGGCACAACAAGCTCCGGAAGATAGGTGGAGTTGCCGCGCAGGAGTGCTTCTTTGCCAGACTCGCTGCCAGGATCGACGTAATTGGCAACGTCGGCGATGGTGACGATTATGTGGTCGCCTCCTTCTTTGCCGGGGCGAAGGTCCGGCTCGGTATATACACCGTCATCGTAGTCGCCCGCCTTTTTGGGGTCGATGGTTACCACCTTAACCTTGCGCAGGTCTTCCCTGCCCTCCGGACCGGGGACGGTCAGGGCATTTGTTTTTTTCATGTCTTTTATTTCGTTCAGGACTGCGTCCGAAAACGCCACGCGGATGTCCTTTTCATAGGCGCTGAGCAGGCTGAGGATTCCGGGGGTGTCTTCCCGCCCGATCCTGCGCTCCACCGAGGCGACGTTTTTTTCGGGATCAAATTTCAATACGACAAAATCGCCCTGCCTGGCGTCGTTCAGGTTGCGCTTCCTCACGTTGATTTCGACAGGCTTTGATTTCAAGTTGCAGCATTTGACGAAGTACTTGTCCTTGTCTTTAACGACGAGGCCGATAATTTTGTTATTGGGATTGCGGAGAAGGCCGTTGCTTTTCGACGGGCGATCCTTCGTTGTCGTGTTGTCGTGCGCGTTCATGCTGCTTCTTTCTCTTCGTTGGGGTTGGAGGGGGAAATTTCTTCGGTGGTGACGATGGTTCCGGTCATGCCGTTCTGGGTGGCCTTTTCGATGCGGACGTTCACGATGCGCCCGAACAGGTGTTCCGGCGCATCCGCGTAGACGGACTGCATGTAAGGGGTTTTGCCCAGCAGTTGCCCCGGCCTCCGGCCTTTCCGGTCGAACAGGACGGGCACGATGGCGCCGACGCTTTGCCGGTTATAGTCGCGCTGCCGGTCGAACAGGAGTGTCTGTAACTCTTGCAGGCGGGCATCCTTGACGGCTTCGGGCACGACGCCGTCCATGGCCGCGCCGGGAGTGCCGGGGCGCGGGCTGTATTTGAAGGAATAGCAGGAAGCGAAACCGATTTGCCGCGCCAGAGCGAGGGTCGCCTGATGGTCGGCGTCGGTCTCTCCGGGGAAGCCGACGATAAAATCGGAACTGATGGCAATATCCGGACGCGCCTCTTTCAGCTTGCCAAGGGTATCGAGATAGTCCGTCACAGTATGCTTGCGGTTCATCAGTTCCAGCATGCGGTCGGAGCCGCTTTGCACCGGCAGGTGGATAAAGGGCATCAGCTTCGGAATGTCGCGGTGGGCATGGATAAGATTGTCGTTCATGTCCTTCGGGTGGGACGTCATGTAGCGGATGCGCTCAAGGCCGTTCAGTTCCGCTATCCCGGAAATCAGACGCGCCAGATCATGCGTGCCGTCGTGGTACGCATTGACGTTCTGCCCGAGCAGGGTGATCTCCTTCGCCCCCTGCCCGGCAAGGCGTTTCGCTTCGTCCATCACCTGCGCGGCAGGGCGCGAGAACTCCGCGCCGCGCGTGTAGGGAACGACGCAGAAGGCGCAGAAGTTGTCGCAGCCCTCCTGCACGGAAAGGAACGCGGACGGCCCTTGCGGAATCGAGTCTCCGGGCAGATGGTCGAATTTCGATTCGGAGGGGAAATCCGTGTTCACCACGCGGGTGTCGCCGGAGGCTTTCAGGATCATTTCCGGCAGCAGGTGATAGGTCTGCGGGCCGAACACCATATCGACGTATCCGGCGCGCTGCAAAATAACTTCGCTCTCGGCCTGCGCCACGCAGCCCGCGACGGCGATCAGGGACTTCTGACCTCTGGCGGCTTTGGAGTCCTTGTGCTCGCGCAGGCGCCCGAGGTCGGAGAACAGTTTTTCGGTGGCTTTTTCACGGATATGGCAGGTATTCAGGATCATCAGGTCGGCGTCGTCCGGTTCATCGACGGACGCATAGCCGAGGGGAGCCAGGACATCTGCCATCTTTTTGCTGTCGTAGTCATTCATCTGACAGCCCCAAGTCTTGATGAAGAGCTTCTTGCCCATTACATCTCTTATTCCTGCGTACTGACATCAAACATATTGGCGTATATGATTATTAGCCATATTTCACAGGCAATTGTCCAGTATTTTTTTTTGTGAAACCGGGGAATTTTGTAATTTTTGTTCAAAGAAGTGTGATTACGTCAATAAAATTCTGGCTTAACCGTCGCACAATTATTTCCCATAATTTTTATGTTACGCAGTTACCCCGATATGCGCGCGGCGGGCGGGTCTGTATCTTTCAGCAAATCCTTCAGCCTGTACAACGCTTCCAGCGCTTCCTTGGGCGAGAGAGTGTCAGGATTGATTTTTCCCAAGGCTTCCTCGGCCTCGGAATTTTTCGCGGCTTGCGGGGCGGGGGCGGCGCTGAAGAGGGGGAGGTCTGTCGCGAGGAATTCCGCAGCGTTGCCGTTTTTCCGGTTCTCGATGGTTTTGAGCACTTCCCCGGCGCGGCGGACGACGGCGGGGGGGAGTCCCGCCAGTTTCGCGACGTGAACGCCATAAGACCTGTCGGCGGTTCCGGGGGCGACTTCGTGCAGGAAGATGATGCTGTCCTTCCACTCCCTGACCCGCATCGTGTAGCAGGCGAGTTGCGGCAGACTGCGGGTGAGGGCGGTCAGCTCATGATAGTGCGTTGCAAAAAGTGCGCGGCATTTGTTGATATTGTGCAGGTATTCAAGGCACGCCCACGCAATCGACAGGCCGTCATAAGTGGAGGTTCCGCGTCCGATCTCGTCGAGGATGACGAGGGAGCGCGCCGTGGCCTGATTGAGGATCGTCGCCGTCTCGACCATCTCCACCATGAAGGTGGAGCGTCCGCGCGCGAGATCGTCGGAAGCGCCGACGCGGCTGAAGAGGCGATCCACCGCGCCGATATGGGCGTGCGCGGCGGGTACATAGGAGCCCATCTGCGCCATCAGCGCGATCAGCGCGTTCTGACGCAGGAAGGTGGATTTGCCCGCCATGTTGGGGCCGGTCAGCAGCCAGAGGCGCGACCCGGCTTCGCCGGAATATGTATTGCAGCGTAGCTGCGCGGCCAGAGCGCAGTCGTTGGCGATGAAATCCGTGTTCTCCTGCTTTTTCAGAGCGACCTCGACGACCGGATGCCGCCCGCCCCTGATATCGAAGGTCAGGCTGCCGTCCACCTGCGGGCGCGTGTAGCTGCGCGTGACGGCAAGCTCCGCCAGCGCCGCCGCCACGTCCAGACCCGCCAGCGCCAGCGCCGTTTTTGCGATCAGGTCGCCCTGCGAGAGGACTTCCCGCACCAGTTCGACGAACAGATCCAGTTCCAGCGCAAGAGCCTTTCCGGAGGCTTCGGAGATTTTACGCGCCAGCTCGGACAGCTCCGGCGTGGTGAAGCGCGCCGCGCTCGCGAGCGTCTGGCGGTGGATGAAATCGGCGGCGTTGGCAAAGAGCTTGTCGGCGTTATTGGTGGTGACGTCGATATGGTAGCCGATGACGTTGTTGTGCCGGATTTTAAGCGTTGTGACGCCGGTCTTTTGCACATATTTTGCTTGCAACTGCGCGATATGCCGGTGTGTTTCTTCGTGCAGGGCTTTCTGCTCGTCAAGCTTCGGGGAATAACCTTTCCTGATGAACCCGCCTTCCCGCGTCAGCGCGGGAAGCTCGGCGGCGAGGGCACGCTCCAACTGGTCGATCAACGGGTGATGCGCGCCCCAGAGAGTCAGGACGTCCAGCGCGGCCTTAATCCCGTCGGGGAGATTGGTGTCGAGCGTCGCTTCTTTCTTCTGGCTGATAAGGCGGTGCAGCCGGACGGTCTGCGACAGCGTGTCGCGGATGGCGGCCAGATCGCGCGGCCCCCCGCGTTCAAGACTCAACCTTGCCAGAGATCGTTCGATATCCGCGCAGTTCTTCAGGAATCCGCGTGTGTCTCCGCGAACCGTATTTCTTTCAACGAAAAATCCGATCATGTCGAGGCGGTGGCGGATTTCGTCCGGATGCGTCAGCGGCATGGCGAGATGCCGGGCGAGCAGCCTTGCGCCTGCGCCGGTGACCGTCATGTCCATCGAATGCAGCAGGCTTCCCTGTCTCTGGCCGTTCAGGGTGTGCGTGAGCTCCAGATTGCGGCGGGTGGCGGCGTCGATCTCCATCACCGCGCCTGGCAGAAGCTGGCGGGGCGGGGAGAGGCGCGGAATTTTTCCTTTCTGCGTCAGTTCCACATAGTCGATCAACGCTCCGGCGGCGGAAATTTCCGCGCGGGAAAAAGCGCCGAACCCTTCAAGCGTGCCGACCCCGAAAACCTTTTCAAGGCGCCGCTTAGCGTTTTCGCTGTCGAAGCGGCTCTGCGGCTGGATCGTCATCCTGCTTTTATAATCGGCAAGGGCAGGGTCTACGCTCAGTTTTTCAGACAGGAGGATTTCCCCCGGATCGACGCGCTCCAGAGTGGCGCTCAAAGTCGAGGCAGACAGGGGCTGCAACGTGAAATCCCCTGTGGACAAATCGAGCCAAGCAATCCCCAGCGCGCCGCCCGCATCGGCCAGCGCCGTCAGGTAATTGTTGCTGTTTTTCTCCAGCAGGGAGTCCTCGGTCAGCGTGCCCTGCGTCACGACGCGGATCACGTCGCGCTGCACCAGCGCTTTGTACCCGCCGCGTTTTTTTGCGTTCTCCGGCGTTTCAATCTGCTCGCAGATCGCGACTTTATAGCCTTGGCGGATCAGGCGGGCGAGGTAGCTTTCATAGCTGTGCCACGGGACGCCGCACATGGGAACTTCTCCGCGTTTTGTCAGTGTAATGTCGAGCGCGGCGGAGGCTTTCAGGGCATCCTCGAAGAACATCTCGTAGAAGTCGCCCATGCGGTAGAACAGGAGGCAGTCCGGGTACTGCTCCTTGAGGGCGCGGTACTGCGTCATCATGGGGGTCAGGCTGTTGTCCGGCGCTTGCTGGCTCTGCATGGGGTCACAGAAGGAAAAACAGAGGTTTGATGATGCCCGCATGATGCAGAAGGCGTGCCAGTTCGAACAAGGGTGGCGGCGCGAGCCACCAGAGGGAATCCCATACCGCCATGGTCAGGTACCTCGGCTGGAACACCAGTTCGTCCGGGCAGACATATTTTCTGATATTCGGGAGCAGACGCGGGGTGGAGGCTTTGAAGGCCGCAAAATCCTTCCCGAATTTTTCGGACAAAAAGGCCTCCTCGCGCTTTATCAGCCTGACGTAGACGAGCAAAAATCCTCCGAAAACGATTGCAAGCGTGATCGCCTGACCGGACATCAGCCCAAGTCCGGCAACTCCCAGCAGGGAATAAAAATACAGGGGGTTCCGGCACATTGAATAAGGCCCTGAGATGACAAGTTTTTCATTTTTGGTGCCGCCGATAAAAGTCGTGCTGTAGATGCGTCCGACGGTGCAAACGCAGAGGAGGATATATCCCGCCAGTCTGACGGCCTCATAAGCGAACGATTCCTCCCGGAGGACGGGAGACGTGAAAAACCCTGCAAGAAGAACGATGCCCACGAGAACGCGAGTATCCCGCATGCGCGTCCTGTTGATGTCTCTGGCCATATGTATCCGTGCTGAATCTGTTATTTTTCGGAAGGTTAAACTTCGGTGTGCAGCCTGTCCATAGCGGATTTTTCGCCGGAAGATAACCGCACAGGCATTATGGAGATATATCACAGGAAGGTAATTTACAAAATAATATTTTTCATCTATCTATTGACCATGACAGGGAAAATCTCCTAGTGTTTCAGTCACTTTCGCGCGATTCCGTAGCTCAGTGGTAGAGCATCTGACTTTTAATCAGAGGGTCGAGGGTTCAAATCCCTCCGGGATCACCATTATTTTCAATGACTTAGCGTCATATCACAATGCTACTGAAAGTCTTGGGGTTACGCCGGGGTTACACTCAGTGGCGTTTCCCCCTCCATTGGCGCTGGGTATCCCCTTGCCGTCGGCCTGCGGCTTTTACCCCGTATTACTGAAATAGTTGCTTTTTCGCCTGACGCTCTGTAAGGATGGGTCAGGTTTGCCCGTCTTTGGGGCAGGCTGGGGTGTTGTAGCCCCTTCCATCGCGGCCAAAACAGCATCTGGCCGTTAAATTCCGATGCTGCTTTCTCAACTTTGTTGGGGAGGCGGCGGAATATAAAAGCGCTTGCGTGAATACGCTGCGCCGTTCGATGGACGGCTACAAACTCCCCGGCACCAGAGAAATCTGGTGCCGTTTTGTTGTGTAAAAAGCGGGAGTAAGGCCGATGAGAACGAGGATTTTTCTAGTTGCCATTGTTATGTGTTTTCTTGCATCCCCTTTTCTTTCATCATACGCGGCAGAGACTACAGAAAGTATCGAGCAGTTTATTATCAGCAAGACAAGACAGCAAGCCGAGCAAGGCAACGTCGGGTCGCTGGGTCTCCTCGGTCTCATGTACCAAGAAGGCCAAGGTGTGCCGCAGGACTATACCGAGGCAGTTAAATGGTACAGGAAAGCGGCGGAGCAGGGCAACGCCATTGCGCTGCAAAACCTCGGCTACATGTACGGCATCGGCCAAGGTGTGCCGCAGGACTACGCCGAGGCCGTGAAGTGGTACCGGAAAGCAGCAGATCAGGGCTATGCAGACGCGCAGATCATCCTCGGCAACATGCACATGCACATGTACTTCCTAGGTCAGGGTGTGCCGCAGGATTACAAAGAAGCCTTCAAGTGGTATCGGAAAGCAGCAGATCAGGGCAACGCCATTGCGCAGCAAAACCTCGGCTACATGTACGCTGAAGGTCAGGGTGTGCCGCAGGACTATGAAGAAGCATACTTTTGGTGCAATCTGGCAGCAGTTACAGGAGACAAGAATGCTATCACGGTAAGAGACCAAGTTGCGGATAAGCTAACTCCACAAGCTATATCAGCAGCGCAGAAACGCGCCGGGGAATGGAAACCTATCAGCCCGGCATCCCAAGGGAATCGCTAATGCGTC
>JAZDGQ010000044.1:0-7562 GCA_043806835.1 Pseudomonadota bacterium
CAACCGCATAAACGTCACGGGCCGTTTCGCCAACCGCGCCGCTTCTCCTTCCAATTCCATGACAATCCCCCCTGAGTCACAGGACTCATGGAATCACAGCTTTTTTCTAAAAGGAACCCCTAATCGTGCAATGACTCTAATAAAATAAGAGGCAACCATAATTTGACTCTCAAAGATATAGGCATGTAAAAATTATAAGACGCGCGGACGCGCTTACACCCTCACCCTGACCCTCTCCCGCAAGCGGGAGAGGGAGAGGGGATTTTTAGAAACCCCTACATCTTCTTCCCGAACGCGTTTTTCACCACGGTCGTCAGCCCGTCGTTCAGGTCGTCCATCATGTCTTCGGTCAGGGTAAGGTAGGCGCGATCGCGGTCGGCGAGAGAATCGTCTTCCATCAGCGTTCTGGTGCGTCTGGCGGTCACTTCGGCGCGGCTGAGAACGACATCCGGAGACTGCGGATCAACCATCTCGAACCGCAACAGAATCCTGGCCTTCAGAATCCCGGACGGCTCTGTCAGGAAGACATCCATGAAACCCTTTGTCACCGGCAAGTCTTCCCGCACGACGGAAGCATCCTCGATAATCACGCGCAGCACGTTTTCGCTGCCGGAGGCGACGAGTTTCCCCTTCACAAGATTCTCGACGGCGACGTAAAGCGGCGTCGAAAAGGTATGTTCGACGTTCGGTTCCTTCATGGGAGGCTTGTAATCGCCTCTCACCTCAATACCGGCCACATCCAGCCGGACCGGCGTGAAATTGGCGAAGGTCATGTCGGGCTGCGTGGTGGCGGGCGGCGCTCCGACGCAGCCGGACAGCAGAAACACGGCAGACAAACATAAAAATACGGCTCTTGCTCTCATGGCTTTCCCTTTTTCGCTCCGATTAAAATACATCCGGCCTTCTGCTGCCTCATGAGAACAGCTTCTTCACCTTATGAACGCCCTCCATCAGGCGCTCCACGTCATCCATCGTGTTGTAAAACGCGAACGATGCGCGCACCGTCGCAGAAACGCCCAGAGCCTTCATCGCCGGCTGCGCGCAATGATGCCCCGCCCTGACCGCGATGCCAAGCTGGTCGAAGACGGAGGCGACGTCGTGCGGATGCGCCCTGTCGATGGAAAAAGAGAGAATGGCCGCGCGCTCCGGCGCCGTCGAAAAAACGGTCATGCCCTTCACTGCGGCGAAACGGCTTTCGGCCTCCCGCAGCAGCCCCTGTTCATGCGCGTGAAGAGCCGCTATGTCGAGTCCGCCCAGATAATCAATCGCCGCGCCAAGGCCGATGGCTTCGACAATCGCAGGAGTCCCCGCCTCGAAACGGGCAGGCGGCTCCTTGAACGTGATCTTCTCGAAGGAAACCTGATCGATCATCTCGCCGCCGCCCTGATAGGGGGGCAGCGCGTTCAAAGCGTCGGCGCGTCCGTAAAGCACGCCGATGCCGGTCGGCCCGTAGAGCTTATGGCCGGTGAAAACATAGAAGTCGCAGCCTGTTTCCCGCACATCCACATCGAGATGCACCACCGCCTGACTGCCGTCAATCAGCACTTTCGCACCAACGGCGTGAGCTTTTTCGACGATGTCGGCAACGGGAACAATCGTCCCCAAGGCATTCGACATCTGCGTGACCGCGACAAATTTCGTTTTCGGGCCGAGCAGCTTTTCAAACGCAGACATATCAAGCGAACGATCCGCCTTTATCGGCACGACCCGGAGGACAACTCCTTTTTTCTCTTTCAGGAAATACCACGGAACGATATTGGCGTGGTGCTCCAGCTCTGTCAGGATGATCTCGTCCCCCGCCTTCAGGGACTGCCCGATCCCCGACGCGACCAGATTGATCGCCTCCGTCGAATTGTGCGTGAAGACAATTTCCCTGTCGTCCGCGGCGTTCAGGAACCGCGCCACTTTCCGGCGGGCATCCTCGAAGGCGGCGCTCGTCTTCGAGCTGAAGGTGTAAATGCCGCGATGCACGTTGGCGTAATGATCCGTCATCACGGAGGTCATCGCGTCGATGACGCACTGCGGCTTCTGCGCGCTGGCAGCACTGTCGAGATAGGCGACCGTCCGCCCGTTCACGACCTGCGCCAGAGCCGGAAAATCCAGTTTCAGATCATTCGAGGGTTTCACAATTTTCAATTCGCAAGCCATGTCCGCACCCGTTCCTGATAAATTTCCCTTACCGGCAGGAAAGACACCTGCTCCAGCGTTTCGTCCAGAAATGCCTGAATCAGAAGGGCTCTCGCCTCCTCTTCGGGAACGCCCCGGCTGCGCAGGTAAAACAGCGCATCACCATCCAGCTTCCCGGAAGTCGCCCCGTGGCTGCATTTCACATCGTCTGCGTAGATTTCTAGCTTCGGCTCAGAACTTGCTTCTGCCTGGTCGGAGAGCAGTAACGCATGATTAAGCTGGTTTCCATCTGTTTTTTGTGCAAAACGACGTACATGTATTTTCCCTTGGAAAACTGCACAAGCCTCATCATCGATAACCCCCTTGAAATGTTGTATTGACTTTCCGTTCGGTTCAAAATGGTCCGTCAAGATCGTAAAATCGTGATTTTGCTGATCCTTCAGCAAGTACATCCCGCCCATATTACACAAAATTCCGGAATCAATCAACAAACTCCGATGTTCCTGCCGGACGACCCTCCCCCCTGTCGCGCAACTAAACCCTTCAAAAAAGGTGTTTTTTTGCTGTTTCAGAACCGTAAAAGAAAAGTGAAAAGCGGAGGGGCTTTCCTCCTCAAATTTGTAGAATCTGAGGCGGGAAGAGGATTCCTGCACGATTTCTGAGACGCTGTTGGCGAGGTAAATCCCCTCGCCCGTATGGCGTTCCAGAAGGGTCAGGCCGCTGTTTTCTCCGAGCCGGTAGAGCATGCGAGGATAGATCGCCGGAGCGTCGCCCCGCTCCGGGGCGGAATTGTAAAACAGGATTTCGAGAGGCTTCAGAACATCCGCGCCGTCCCTCACTTTCAGGACAATCCCGTCGCGCAGGTACGCGGTATTGAGAGCCTTGAACGGCGACGCCCGCAAATCGCCGACGCTGACGAGATGCCGCTCCAGACCTTCGGTTTTTTTATCGGCGCCGTCCATCAGGCTCATGACGGAGACGCCTTCCGGGAGATCGCTCAGGCGGGGCTGATACTGCCCGTTGACAAGCACGATGCGCCCTGAACCCTCCAGAAGTTTCTGCGGGATTTTCCTCGCGTCGAACTCCACCGCCTCCGTCGCATAGCGGAATTTGACGTCCGCCAGAGGGCGCAGGTTCGTGTGCCGCCAGCCCTCCCAAGCCGCCGTCGGCAATCCCGTCTGCGAAAACACTTCCGCGCCCGTCGCCCGCAACGCCTTCACCCAACCCGCCACTGCCTGTTTTTCAAGTGCAGAGGCATCCTCCAGCCACGGCAGCACCGTGGCATTCGACAGGACAGGCTGCATGAAACGTTCCTTCATGACTCAGGCGGCCTCCCCGCTGCCGGTAAAATCCGCATAGCCTCTTTCCTCCAGCAGCAGAGCCAGCTCCGGCCCTCCGGTCTTTTGTATTTTCCCCTGCGCCAGGACATGCACGACATCCGGCCTGATGTAATCCAGAAGCCGCTGATAGTGCGTGATGACGAGAAAGGAGCGCTCCGCCGACCGCATCGCGTTCACGCCTTCCGATACGATTCTCAGCGCGTCGATGTCCAGCCCGCTGTCGGTCTCGTCGAGAACCGCCAGTTTCGGCTCCAGCATCGCCATTTGCAGAACCTCGTTGCGCTTCTTTTCACCGCCGGAAAAACCGACGTTCACGCCGCGCTTCAGCATCGCCGCATCCATGCCGAGCCGTATCAGATGATGTTTCTGCTGCTTCAGGAAGCACCCTGGCTCCGTCTCCGGTTCTCCGCGTTGCTTGCGGAGGGAATTGAGCGCGGTTTTCAGAAACGTCGTGGTCGAGACGCCGGGAATTTCAATCGGATACTGGAAGGCCAGAAATATCCCTGCGGCGGCGCGTTCTTCCGGCTTCATCGCCAGCAGGTTCCGCCCCATAAAAGTGACCTTGCCTTTGGTGACTTCGTACCCCTCGCGCCCCGCCAGCATGTAGGAGAGCGTCGATTTCCCAGACCCGTTCGGCCCCATGACCGCATGGACTTCTCCGGCTCCGATGGAAAGGTCGATCCCTTTCAGCACTTCCCGCCCCGCAATAGTGACGTGCAGGTTTTCAATTTTGAGCATGATGGCACCCCTCACCCCGACCCTCTCCCGCAAGGGGAGAGGGAGTTTCTTTCAATGCTTCGACAAGAACACTAAAAACGCCTTCCATGTTCTCAAGAACGTCGTTATTCCAGAACCGGATGACTCTAAAACCATGATCGGATAGATATTTATCACGGATTTTATCCTTTGGATTTTCGCAATGCTGACCACCGTCAAGTTCAACAACCAGCCGTCTCTCGAAACAAACAAAGTCCACAATGTACATATCTATAGGGCACTGCCTTCTGAATTTACACCCTTCAATCTGACGATCCCTGATTTTCAACCAAAAAACCCTCTCGGCATTCGTCGAGTTCACGCGTAACTTTTTTGCAAACCCCTTTTTCTCCCTCTCCCCTTGCGGGAGAGGGGCGGGGTGAGGGGTTCTTTTTTCGACAGCACCCCTCACCACAGCCTCCTCTTCGTTTTCTGAAAGGAAGCGCGGATTTTCCGGACAAGCTCCTGAAAATCGCTCTCCGTGGCGTCCAGTACGTTAAAAACAATATCGGCATGATCTTCCGGAGCATGTTTTTGAACGTACTGTCTTGCGCCCGGCAGGAATTCCCTTTCCCAATATCCGATCATCTCATCCCCGTCCCTCTTGCGGATCCTTTCAATGCGCCCTTCGTCATCGGAATCCAGCCAGATTGAAAGATTTAGAAGCCCCCGCAATTCCGCACGCGAGGACGTCATTCCCTCCACGATCAATATGTCTCCATCATGCGCCAGAAGCGTTCTCTCCAGGGCATAACTATTCCAGTTCAGCTTATCATACCGGATCGATTTTTTTCCTCCGGAAAAAGGGAGCATCACCTGATCCCGTATCCTCTTCCAGTCGAATCCGTAGCTATCCGCTATGCCCTGCCCCCACCATTGCCCGTCTTTAAATGATGGGGGATAACAAAAATCATCCATCCCGATAACGATGCTGCCCGGCAGTACCGCATGCAGCTTTTCCGCAAGGATCGATTTTCCGGCAGCGCCCACTCCATCTATTCCGATCACAAACGGCATGCGCTTACCCCACGCTCCCTTCCAGAGAAATGGCAACCAGTTTCTGCGCCTCGGCGGCGAATTCCATGGGCAGGTGTTGCAGCACTTCGCGGCAGAAGCCGTTGACGATCAGCGTCACCGCTTCCTCTTCCGGTATCCCGCGCTGGCGGCAGTAAAACAGCTGATCCTCTCCGATCTTCGAGGTGGAGGCTTCGTGCTCCGTCGTCGCCGTCGGATTCCTGTTCTCGATGCGGGGAGCCGTATGCGCGCCGCAATTCGAACCGATCAGCAGGCTGTCGCATTGCGTGTAGTTCCGCGCATTGTCCGCCCCCGTGGAAATACGCACGAGGCCGCGGTAGGTATTGTTCGATTTTCCGGCCGAGATCCCCTTGGAAATGATGCGCGACCGCGTGTTTTTCCCGATGTGGATCATCTTGGTGCCTGTGTCGGCCTGCTGATGGTTGTTGGTCAGCGCCACCGAGTAAAACTCGCCCACGCTGCCTTCTCCCTGTAAAATGCACGAAGGATATTTCCATGTAATCGCAGAGCCGGTTTCCACCTGCGTCCATGATATCTTGGATCGGTCTCCCTTGCAGAGGCCGCGTTTGGTGACAAAATTATAAATCCCGCCCCTGCCGTCCCTGTCGCCCGGATACCAGTTCTGCACCGTCGAATACCTGATTTCCGCGTCCTCCATGGCGATCAGTTCGACCACGGCGGCGTGAAGCTGGTTCTCGTCGCGCTTCGGCGCGGTGCAGCCTTCGAGATAGCTGACGTATGAGCCTTTTTCCGCGATAATCAGCGTGCGCTCGAACTGCCCCGTCATCGCCTCGTTGATGCGGAAATAAGTGGAAAGCTCCATCGGGCAGCGCACACCTTCGGGGATGTAGACAAACGTACCGTCGGTAAAGACCGCCGCGTTCAGGCAGGCGTGCTTGTTGTCCTTGCCGGGCACGACGGAGCCCATGTACTTTCTGACCAGTTCCGGATACTCCCGAACCGCGTCCGAAAAGGAGCAGAAGATCACGCCCGCCTCATGCAGTTTTCCGCGGAACGTGGTGGCGACGGAAACGCTGTCGAACACGGCATCGACGGCCACGCCCGCCAGCTTCTCTTGCTCGCGCAGGGGGATTCCGAGCTTTTTGTACGTCTCCAGCAGTTTCGGATCAACTTCGTCGAGGCTTTTCGGCGTCGCCGTCGATTTCGGCGCGGCGTAATAAAAAGCGTCCTGATAGTCGATTTCCGGGTACTTGAGATTCGCCCAGAGAGGCTCCGGCATGGAAAGCCAGTGCCTGTAAGCCGCCAAGCGCCCGTCGAGAAGCCACTGCGGCTCCCCTTTTTTGGCGGAAATGAAACGGATAATCTCTTCGCTCAGTCCCTTCGGGGCGAATTCGCTCTCGATGTCCGTGACGAATCCGGCCTCGTATTTCTGATCCAGAGAACGGACGGTTTGCAGCGTTTCCTTCGAAATCGACATTTCCCTGTTTATCTCCGATCCGCCATGATGCTCGCCAGAGAGACCCCTTCGAGCGCAGAGGTGATCGCTCTGTTCAGGTGATCCCAGTTGCCCCTGACGGGGCATCCCCCCTTCGCCGCACAGGCTCCCTTATTGCCTTTCACGCAGGTGACGACCGCAATCGGCCCGTCCAGCGCCGTGACGATTTCCGCGACGGATATCTGCTCCGCCCCCCGGGAAAGCTTGTAACCCCCGGCGGCGCCGCGAACGGAGGCAATCAGGCTTTTGTTCGCCAGCTTTTTCAGGACTTTCGCGACCGTCGGCTCCGGCACGCCCGTTTTGTCGGAGAGATAATGCGCGCTGCGGGACGTTCCAATCCCTTCCTTCGCAAGCTGCCCCATAAGCACGATGGCGTAATCCGTCAATTTTCCCAGCTTAATCATGAGCTCCGTGCACTTCTGAATTTATAGATGCACAGTAATAGCACCAATTAGGTACTTATTGAAGCTTTTATTTTGGCCGTGAAACGAGAAAAAAATTAAAACAAGATACGGTATTCAGATACCGTATTTTGTGCCCTCCAAAAATAGCGGTTTAAATCAATGGATTATCCAGAAAAATTATATTTTTCTTAATTAATATTCTACATAATAAAAATGTGTCGGGCGAAATTTTTGGAATGCCAAATGGACAAAACAGGCGGAAATGAAGGCCTATCAAGCGCCCGCGAACAGATCACGGCAAGCATCATATCGCAACTCCCTGATGATACTGCAAAATATGATCTTCTGAATCAGGAAGTTATGAGCCGCATCCAGAACGAATTACTGGCCTACGACAACAAACCGACCGAGAAGCAGCTTTGGGAAGCGATTGCGGGGCACTGT
>JAZDGQ010000045.1:0-16019 GCA_043806835.1 Pseudomonadota bacterium
GGCGCCAATGCCGTGCTCGACCTTCACGCGCTTGCTGGAGAATGCGCGGTTGGTCTCTTTTTGTTCCGGCGTGAGAGCCTTTCCTTTGGGTTTTTTGTGCGGGATTTCCATCGCCGTTCCCTGATAGCCCGTGTCGCCGCCCCGTTTTATGCCGGGTGGCGTGGTCATGCGTGTTTCATCGTAGATTTTCTTGTCATGCGCCTTTCTGATACGCTGTGGAGCATGGAAGACCTCGTTCAAATGATCGACATTTACGAGATCAAGAAACAACGATTTTCATATCGAAACTGAGACACTACCGGCCGGACGAAGCTCTTGAAATATGAGCTAAAACACTCCATTGTTAGGTCTTGTCGTATTTTTGCGTTTAAGGAAAGTCGAGGCGTTCGATGACCGACCCCCAGCGTCAGGAAGACCCTGAAGGCGAAGACCGTCCGGGAGCTATTCCGGCGGAAGCTGTTGCGCCCGATGCTGCCGCGCAGCAGATCGCCGAGCTCACCAAAAAACTGGCGGAGACCAGCGACAAGATGCTGCGCGCACTGGCGGAGGCGGAAAACACTCGCCGCCGCGCCGAGCGCGAGCGTCAGGACACGGCCAAGTTCTCCGTCGCCGGTTTCGCCCGCGACCTCCTGACGGTGTCGGACAACCTGCGCCGCGCCCTCAACGCCATCCCCCAAGACGAGCGCGACAGGAACGAGCAGCTCAAAACGATTTTCACCGGCGTCGAAGCCACCGAGCGCGAACTGCTCCGCATCTTTGAAAACAACGGCATCAAGAAGATCGATCCCCTGCACCAGAAATTCGACCCGAACCTGCATGAGGTGATTTTCGAGACCGAGGCGGAAGGCAAAGCCCCCGGCACCGTCGTTCAGGTCGTCGAGCCCGGCTACATGATCCACGAACGCCTGCTCCGCCCCGCGCGCGTCGGCCTCGCCAAAGGCGACGGCGCGCCGGAAGGGGCGAAGGTTGACAAGCAGGTTTAGGGCGTTTTCTACGGCTGCATCGCCGCCGCCGATTTCGCCAGGCGCACCAGATTGACGAATTCGGTTCTGTAGCCGAACTCATCCTTGCCGCGCGCATTGTTGGCGATCTCGATCACCTTGTCATACGTCAGGTTTCCGGTGTACTTCCCGCCCTTGAGGAGCTGCCCGAACCCGGCGACGCCCGCCGCGAAGCGGATGTCGTCCGGCAGCCGGTCGAAGCCCGCCTCGTCGGATGCCGTGATCGGGCGTTCGATCAGCCGGGAAGCGTCTTCCTTCGGCAGCTTGTAGCGGATTTTGAGGAAGGCGTATTCATTGCCGCCTTTCCTGTCTTCCGCGTCCGCTTTCGTCTTATCCGCATCATAGCGCAGGTTATCGACGAGAGCCGGTGCTCCGGACGGCGTGATTTCGTAGAGCGCCGTCACCGCATGGCCGGAGCCGATCTCACCCGCATCCACTTTATCATTGTTGAAGTCCTCGCGTTTCAGGGCGCGGGTTTCGTATCCGATCAGGCGGTATTCCTTCACCGCCGAGGGGTTGAACTCCACCTGTATCTTCACGTCCTTGGCGATGGTAAAGAGAGTCGAGGACGCTTCCTGCACCAGCACTTTGCGCGCCTCGCCGAGGGTGTCGATAAAGGCCGCGTTCCCGTTTCCGTTCTGCGCGAGGGTCTGCATCATGCTGTCGTTGTAGTTCCCCTCGCCGAAGCCGAGCACGGACAGGGAGATGCCGGTGTCGCGCTTGCGTTCGATGAAGTCTTTCAGCTCCTCCTGATTGGTGATGCCGACGTTGAAGTCGCCGTCCGTCGCCAGGATGACGCGGTTCACGCCGTCCCTGACGAAGTTCTGCTCGGCGAGGTTATAGGCCTGACGAACGCCTTCCGCGCCTGCGGTCGAACCACCGGCCTGCAACCTGTCGAGCGCGTCCAGTATTTTCTGCTTATCAGAGATTTTGGTCGGCTCCAGCACCGTCCCCGCGCTGCCTGCATAGACGACGATGCCGACGGTGTCCTCCGGATTCAGGGTTTCCACCAGCATCTTGAGGGAGTTCCTGAGCAACGGCAGCTTGTCCGGGCTGTTCATGGAGCCCGACACGTCGAGCAGGAACACGAGGTTGGATCTCGGCTTTTCGGCGGGCGCGACATCATAGCCCTTGATGCCGATGTGAACGATCTTGTTCCCCGGCTTCCACGGACTGTCGTAAACAGCAATCGTCGGTCTGAAAGGCTGCTCTTTGTTGTCGGCAAGGGGATAGTTGTAATCGAAGTAGTTAATCATCTCCTCGACCCGCACCGCGTCTTTCTGCGGCAGGACGCCTTGGTTTATCATCTTGCGCGCGAAGGCATAGGAGGCCGTATCCACGTCAATAGAGAAGGTCGATACCGGCTCCGCCGCGACTTCCTTGACGGAATTTTCATCGGCATGCTCGAACTTGTCACGCCCGACGTCTTTATAATACGCCTGCCCCTGTTCGTCCGCTATAAACGGCATATTGGCGATGCTCCCCGACACGATCCCGCCGACATAAGCCTTCTCCGCCGGAGCGGCGGGCGAGGGAAGAGCCATCATCATCGGTGCAGCTTTGCGTTCAGCCATTCTGTCGGCGCGATTGTATTCGCCGTCAATCGGCTTATTGATGACGTCAATCGCCATCTCCGACTTGGCTGGCGTTGATGGAACGGCCACATTACCTTCGGCGCGGTCTTCCATTTCCATTTGAAGGGTCTTTTCCTTGGCAAACATCTGAGCCTTCGGCGTTGTCTCCACGACCGTCAGCTGGTCGATGAACGCTTCTGTTGCCGGTATCGCCTCCGTTTTCTTCTGCGCGGGGATAGCCGTGTTACCGGAAACTTTTTCCGGCATTGCCTTGGCTCCGGACTGAGCCGCCATATTGACCGGAGAAATGCGCGACATTTGATCCGTAAGGAACGGCGTTCCGAGGACGGCGGCGATGGCGGCGACCGACACGGCGCCCGCCATGCCCGACAAGACATATTTCTTTTTCATGTAAAATCTCCTGACACTGTTGAATGGATCGACGCCAGTAAGACGACGCGCCTCCGCTTTTCCTTGGGTCTTTTCCTGCACTTTTTTGTCGAAGACTGCCATTGCAGCCGCAAGTGCCTGATTTTGCGCCTCTTTTGACGGTTCAGGCGCGTGCAGATGCGAGAGCGTTTCGTTCAGTTTTTTCTCATCCATGACATGCTCCCTTCTGCCCTGTCTCCAGCGCACCGGCGATTTTCTTGCGTGCCTCGTGCAGACGCCATGAAACGGTGCCTTCCGGACATTCCAGCACCTCCCCCGCCTCCTTGTGGCTCAGTCCCTGCCAGCAGACAAGGACAACGGCCTCTTTCAGCGGTTCCGGCAGGGCGGAAATCGCGATCAGCACGTCCTTGTGCATGAGTTTCTGCTCCGGCGACATTTCCGGCGAGGCATATTGCACATCCTCGAAAATAGGCTGCTCGCGTGCCGTCTTGCGGTTCTTGGCCTTGTAATAATCCTTCGCCGCATTGATGACGAGGCGGTAAAGCCATGTGGTGAAAGCGGACTCAAACCGGAACGCGCCGATATGGGCGGCGAGCTTCATCGCCGCTTCCTGCGCGATATCCTCTGCGTCCTCCCGAACCCCGCACCACTGCCATGCAACCCTGAACATAAGCCTGTAATGCCTTTCCACGAGCATGGAAAAAGACGGACGGTCTCCCGCCTGAGCCTTGTAGATCAGCTCGTGATCCGTGATCCCGGCCATATCCTGCCTTCAGCTCTCCTCCGTCGGACGCATGGAAACATCATTTCCTTGGGGAGACCTTATCACTTTCACCGTTCCCGCGCCACCCTCGACGGAAAGCCAGACGGTCTTGCCGTTTTGGACGGCTTCGCTGATCTGAGAGAAGAACCCGCCGCCAAGCGCGGTGACAGCCGGAATATTCCTTTCCCGCGCAACGGTGCAGGCATGTGACAGAATGCCGCCCTCCGCGAACAGGAGCGCCCCGGCATGCTCGAAAACTTCGGTGGTTTCAGGCCGCGCCTGACGGAAGACGAGAACAAGCGGTGCTTTGTATTTCTCCTTCAGTGCCGGAAATCCGCCAGCATCGGCATTGGAGGTGACCGGAACGGCGATGCCCGTGACATCTCCTGTGCAGACGGACAGACCTTCCCGGTGTTCAGTTTTCGATGCCGGGGAAGTCTTCGTCCGTGCGGTTCCGGACGGAGGCGCATCCCAGAAATGACCGGGCATGTTTTCCTGAACGGAACCGCTGTCAGGCCTGTCCGGAAAAAGTTCCCTCCAGACGTTTGACAGGCGTGTGCGGCGCATCTGCACCGCCTGTATCTGCGAAACGGTCTTGCGGTATCTTTTCGGAACCTCGATGGAGCCCGCCAGCCATCCGGCGAGAAGGCGCTCATCCCGTCCGAACCGCATGACGAGTGCCTGCAAAACGAGGCCCAGCGCGATGCTTTCCGCTATATCCGCCGTTCCCGGGCGTTGCAGGAATCTGACGATCTTCCACTGACAGGTCAAAAGCCTCCACAGGTCGCGGATTTTATAGCTGACCAGAAACCCATAGGAGCCGTTCTTCGCCTTGACGGACTGGATGGCGCCGCCGCTGACGATCTTCACCAGCGCGGACCAGTTGAAGTAGGGGACATCATGATGCCAGAAAAGCATCTTCTCTTCCGTCCGGGAAAACTTCAGCAGCTTCAGCGCATTGTTCCAGGGAGAATTTTCGTCCGCCGCCGAAAAAATGTCTTCCAGCCGCTTTTTCTCCGCATCGCTGAACCGCGTAAAGAGCAGGTCTTCATCGGGAAACTTGAACCAGAGCGTGGACATCAGAGACCCTCCCTCAGAGCATGGACGCCGCCGTAAGCGGTCACGCTGTAGGCGGTCATGACGTAAACGGCGTCGTTTCGCGACACAGGCGACGAGGTCGAGTTTTTTCGCACGATACGCCGCGCCACTTCCGCGCCGGTGGCGGCGCGGCGGATGCTGAAAGTGCCGTCATAGGTCGTCACGGCGATCAGTTTTTCGCCTTCCCCTTCCAGCAAAGACGCCGCCGCCTGTATTTCATCCCCGACTCCGGCGCGCCAGACGGTCGCGCCGTCCTTTACGTCAAGAGCCGCAAGCTCTCCCGTCTTGAGCGAATAAATGACGATGCGCAGGTCAGGCAGATAGATATCCGGCTGGATCGGCATGCCCGGCAGTTCTTTCTGCCAGAGGATTTTTCCGTCCGACGCCGACAGCGCATGCGCCCATCCCCGGTCGGTCGGTTTCACAACGCCGATCTGACCCGATCCCGTCGTCGTGAAAATCGTTTTCCCGCTTTTGTCGAAAAAGGGGTTTCCCCACGGCATGCCCGGCAGTTCTTTCTCCCAGAGAATGTCGCCTTTTCCTGCGTCCAGCGCGTATAAAACGCTTTTCCCGATTTTCTCGTCCGGCTGCGCCAGCGCGTATACCGTGTCGCCGGAAACGGCAGCCGTTGAATCCATGTGACCGATGGCCTTGCGCCAGAGCACGCGGCCGTCCCGCGCATCCAGCGTCCACAATCCTCCGGAGCCTGTTCCTATCCACAGGAGGTTGTTCTTTCCGTCAAGTGCCGGCGGACTTTCGATATGACCCAGAAATTCGCGCTGCCAAAGCGGCTTTCCGTTGGCGGGATTGATGGCGGTCAGCCGCGCGGAGGTCGTATCGTGCAGACCCTCGCCAGCATAGAGGATGCCGTCCGTTTCCAAACCTAAGGCGAACACGGGCTCTTTCTGCGGCAACGACCAGACTTCGCTCCCGTTCTGAAGGGAAAGGGCCTCGACCGATCCCTTATAGCTCCCGAATATCAGAAGATCCCCGGCGATGACAGGAGTGGAGAGAACCTGCTTGTTTATCCGCTGCGACCAGATTTCTCCGAACTGCGTCCTTTCGGGAGGCGGCTCCGGAAGGGTGGACGTCCGGACGATCTGCGCCACCGGCAACTTGTCCGTCAGCGTCGCCTGCGTTCCCCGATCCCGGACGGCCTTGTCCGGCATTTTCACGATCACGACGGCAGCCGCACCCACGAAACACGCCGCCGCGACAATCAGTATCCTGAGGCGATGTTTCCGCCAGAAGGCTCCGCCGGAGAACCCAGCGACTCCGGCCACCGCGCCGATGGCCGTCAACATCCACGGCATGATTGCCGCCAGCGGCAGCACAGCCGGAAAAAAGTATGCCCGCCCCGAGAGGCGCGGAAACTCCGGAATTTTTCCTGTCATGTGCGAAACCTCTTTGCCAGTCGTATTTGCAGGATAGGACGACGCATCCGGGAGTTTCCTTGGAAAAATAAAAAATCCTGCCTGGTTGTAGGGACTCTATTTTACGAGCAATCGCACTAATGTGGTTCCCATATGATGGGAAGGCGAAGAGTGAAAACGGAGCCTTTGCCGAATTCCGAGGCGACATGGACGCTGCCGCCCAGCTTTTCGACGGCGGCCTTGACCGCGTTAAGGCCGATGCCGCGCCCGGACTCTTCCGATACGACGTCCCTGGTCGAAATTTTCGGATCGAAGATGCGCTGAAGCAGCGCCTCCTCGTTTTCTTCCTTCCCCCCGACCTTCTCGCGCAGCTTCGCGATGTCTATGCCTTTCCCGTCGTCCGCGATAGTGAGAATCATGGTGTTCTTGAAAGAGCCGTAGCTCACGTCCATTTTCACATTCAGCTCAGGCGTCTTGCCCGCCTTTGTGCGCGTCTCCTCCGGCTCGGACGCATGATCCACGATGTTGCGCGCCATATGCACGAGCGATTCGAAAAATTCCCTGTATACGGTCGGGAAGACCCTGATCTCGCCGCTTGCGGGCATCGTGATATTGATCTTCTTCGCGGTCATGACCGCGAAATAGCTGAGCTGCGTCTCGAACGGGATGAGCAGGTCCCGGACGGGCTGCGACACGATTTTCTGAA
This sequence comes from Pseudomonadota bacterium, assembly GCA_043806835.1. Classification (GTDB taxonomy): domain Bacteria; phylum Pseudomonadota; class Alphaproteobacteria; order Micavibrionales; family UBA2020; genus PALSA-926. The sequence continues at coordinate 6,906 of JAZDGQ010000045.1, forward strand.
AGTAGCTGAAGGCGATCCCCTGCGCGCCCTGCTCGCGCAATTCCTTTCCGAACGCCGTCGCATAGCTGACGGGCAGGATGACCACATCCTCCTGAATCTCGAAATTATTGCCCCAGATCTCGCGCCCGTAGCTTTTGGCTTCCTCGAAAAGGGAGGAGATGGCGTCGCGGCAGACGGAAAGCAGTTCCTCCACGCAGACGTTTTCCTGCGCCTTCATGACGTTCTCCACTTCGTGCAGGATTCCGGTGATCGCGTCCAGGTGGAAGAACTTCGACATCCCCTTGAGAGTATGGATGTCCCGCGCGAAATCCTCCTTCCTCTTTTTTCCGGCGGGCGACAGCAGCACATCCTCTATCCGGCGCATATAGCGCACGAAGGCCATCTTGTCCTTGGCGATCCGGAGCATCCTGACGATGCGCGCCTCCTTAAGGCGGATCTCCTCCTGCGCGGCCTCCTCCTTCGAAATATCTTTCGCGACGAGAAGGATTCCGGTGAGTTTCCCGACGGGATCGTGCATGGGGCGGTAATCGATCTCGATGCTGCCCCCTCCGGAAGGCACATACCGTCGCGGAGCCAGTTGCATAAGCTCGTCAAAGGGGAAGACGGTGGACTGTTCCTGAAAAACGATATCGATCAGCGCCTGCATCTGCTGTTGCTCGTCGTCATCGAGGCTCAGAACCTCCCCGATATGCCGACCGCCGGGCGGGTCCCCGAGAATCGTGAGGCAGGATTTTGAATAAATATCCGAACATATCCCCCGGTTGTCGAAAAAGACGATTCCCTGCCCCAGGCCGTCAAGGACGGCGTGCGTGGAGGAATTGAGCTTCTCCATCTGCAGGCGCACCGCCGCGAAGTCTTCCAGCTGGCTGTCGTACGCAGCGTAGGTTATGCCGACGTCTTTCAGGATCGCATACAGGTTGCTCAGCAGGTTCATCCCCTGCAGGGACACCTCCCCCGAAGGCGCCGCGCCCTCCATGATTCCGGCGAGGAGGGCGTCGGCGTCATCGTTTCCCAGATGCCGTCTGAGCTGTTGCGCTAATTTATCCGGAACTGTCACATGTCTCCTGTCGGTTTTGACTCTAAGTTTTCTGTGCGGTGCGCTGGTCTATCCAGGAAAAAACCCTCTCCATCTGCTTCTTCAAGGTGTCCTCGACGGCGGGCTTCACGATGTAGGCGGTCGCCCCGGCCTTCAGCGCTTCGACGATGTAATGTTTCCCGGATTCCGCTGAGACGATGACGAAGGCCGTATTGTCGTACTCTCTTTCACCCCGGCACTGCTGCAGCAGGCTATAGCCGCTCCTTCCGGGCATGTTCCAGTCGATGAAGACGATATTGTAAAGGGTCTTTTCCATCTTCCCGGCGGCTTCCTCCGCATCGGGCGCCTGATCGATATGGACGAACCCCATGCCTTTCAGGATCTTCTCCAGATCGTACCTGTTGGAGGTTTGATCGTCCACAATCAGCGTTTTCATATCGGCTATGCACAACTTTGCCATCTCAGCCCCCAGATCCCTTGTTACCAGAACATAATCCCCTGACCGTTTTTCTCTCACCCTAGGTTTTCTGCGTGGAAGACGCGGCGGTGCGCTGGTCTATCCAGGAAAAAACCCTCTCCATATGCTTCTTCAATGTGTCCTCGACGGCGGGCTTCACGATGTAGGCGGTTGCCCCTGCCTTCAGCGCCTCGATGATGTAACGGTTCCCGGATTCCGACGAAACGATGACGAAGGCCGTATTGTCGTATTTCCTTTCTCCCCGGCATTGCTGCAGCAGGTTGTAGCCGCTTCTGCCAGGCATGTTCCAGTCAAGAAAGACGATGTTGTAAAGGGTCGCCTCTATTTTCCTGGAGGCTTTTTCCACATCAGGCGCCTGATCGATATGAACGAATCCCATTCCTTTCAGGAGTTTCTCCAGATCGCATCGGTTGGTTATCTGATCGTCCACGATCAGTGTTTTCATATCCGCCCTGTTCAGCTTTGCCATTTCCCCCTTCTCCCCTGCTTATCGACCCGACGCCTGAAAATTCAAAGCAAGGCTATCATAATCCCGTTAGCCTCACATCCAGAATAATCGCTGATGTAGTGTCTATCAATCGGCTTTCCACTCCGGCGAAGGCTGGAGAGGGTGGTTTTTACCTATAAACGCAAAAGCCCTTCGATGTGCCCTTGCGGACTTGCCGAAATCCTTTCGCATATCTATATTGGTTGCGCTTGTATGGGAGTCTCCGACCACGGTCATATGAAAGCTGTTGCAAAAAAGCAACGAAATGGAAAAATAAGAGAGAATTATAAAATTTTTCAAATTTTTAATATTTCCCGTGTAAGTATTCTCGGTGGAGATCAACAACAATCAGGGAGACCATCCGTATGTCCATCAATTTCAGAAAGATCCTTCTCGCCGGTACAGCTCTTGTGGCGGTATCCGCTTTTTCCGTCCAGGCACACGCGGTGGTTGTCGCTCAGACGCTGACGGGCTCCGTGACATGGGCGGAGGACGCTGACCAGAATCAGGCGCCTGCTGACGGCACGGGGGCTTCGGCCAGCGATACGGTTGACCTTGTCACCTTCATGCTGACGGTCAGAAACGACCAGACGGCCGATGATGGCGGAGGACTGGACCTGTTCACGCTCGGCGCGGTGACGGGAACCACGGGCTCTCTGATTATTTCCTCTGACGCAACGGGCGCTGTTCCATATCTGGTCGTCAACGGAACGAGCGTTACGATCAGCGGCGCGGGCAACGTCTACGTCGTCAACCAGGATACAGATGACCAGGCTGTCACGGCGACGTTTACCGGGAATGTCGGCACGGGCGGCAATCTGGTTGTGACCAACACCGAAACGACGACCGCCGATGACGTTACCCTCAACGTCGGCGGAACGACTACTGTGACAGGCACGACGGGCATTACGGCCGGCGCTTTCGCCGGAGCCACTGCCAACGTGGTTTCAACGGGCAACTGGACGAGCACGGGCGCGACCACGCTGACGGGCGTGACGGGCGGCGAGGGCGCAGGTTCCAACGCCACACTGACCCTGAACGGCACGACCAACGACTTCGGCGCGGGCGGGCTGAATCTCGTCACTGCCGCCAAGTCGATCCTGACGGTCAGCAAAGCGACGGCGCAAACGGTGGCCGGCATCATCACAGGCGGCGGCAGCATAGTTGTTGACAACACCGCAGGCGTAACGTTCTCCGGAGCGGTTACTGCCGGCGGTATCACGATTGAGAACAGCGGCGGAGCTGCGACGAACTCCTCTGCGACGTTCACGGACGCCGTCACCGCGCCGATCACTCTGGGCGGCGCGGGTACGGGCGCGAACACCGTGACCTTCGACGGCACGGCGGCTGGGTTCACCGTCACGGGCGCGATTGACAGCGTTATCGCCGATGAAACGAACAACATAGCTGTTATCGGCGGCGACACGATTGTTCAGGCAACAGCTGTTGGCGGCGGCGTGGCGGTTGATAATCTCGGCGTTTCGGGCACAGGCACGATCCTCGACTCCAATGCGGCTATCACATTGACCGGGACGACCACAATCGGAACCGGCGCAACGCTTGATGTCGGCGTGGGTCTCCTGACCTCTCCGGCGGTCGTCAACGCGGGCACATTGCTGCTTTCCGGCGTTGGCGGCGTGACAGGCACGGTTGACGGTTCGGCGGCCGGCGTCGGCACATTGAGCGCGACGGGATCCGCAACGGTCACCGGCAACATCGGCACGACGGCGAGCCTGGCCGCGATCAATGTCGCGACCACCAAGACGCTGACCGCAACGGGCGACGTCAAGGCGACGACGACGACGCTGACCGGCACGGGCGCTCTGGCGTTGACCGCCGCCGCCCATAACGTAGTGACGAATATCGTCGCGGCGGCGGACGGCGCCGCCGGCGCCATCACGATTGCCGACGGCGCGTTTACGACGGCATTCGTCGGCGATATCGGCACAGCCCTCAAGCAGCTGGCGACTCTGGATGTGGCTGCCGGCGCCGCTGCGACGCTGATAACCACGGCGGGCGACCTGTATATCGACACTATCACCATTGATGACGGCGACGTACTGACCCTGAGCGGTACGGATGCGACCCAGACCGTTTCCGGCACGATTGACGGCGGGGGCAGCAAAGGCACGCTGACTCTCACTGGCGCGGGTACGCAAACCATCGCCGGCATAGTCGGCGGCGGCGGGTCTCTGGCAACTGTCAACGCCGGCGTGGCTGGCGCGACGGCGACCTTCTCCAGTGCCGTGGACGCAGACACCGTCAACGTCACGGGCACTGGCACGGTGGCCTTTGCCGGTAACGTTACGGCGACCGACCTGATCTTCGTCGGCAACGGCTTCGCGACGGTCGCGGACGGCGTCGATGTTACGGGCAATATCTCCAACGGCACCGACGCCTTCGGCACCATAACCTTCGCGGGCGACACTACGTTGACAGGCGATTTCGGCGCGGTTGCCAACGAACTGAAAGCCCTGACGCTGAGCGCGGCTTCGGGCACGACACTCGCCATCACGGGGGATGCCGTCGCGGCGGACACGACTTCGATTGCAGGTAACACCGTCACTGTCGGGGGCACGTTTGCTCTTGGCACAGGCCAGCAACTGAACGTCACCATTCTTACATCAACGACAAACGGCGCTATCGTCGCGACGGGCAATGCGACTGTCAATGCTGGCGCTCTCCTCAGCCTGACGGTTGATCCTGGCAGCGATTACATCGCCACCGGCGACAGCTGGACGATCATTGACGGTGGCGGAGGCGCTGGCGTTGCCGAGCTGACGGCGGACATCATCACAGGCTCGGCTCTGCTGACCTTTACACAGGACGCGGATACCGAAGACCTCATCGTGACGGCGGTCCGTCTGGCTCTGGATGATGCCACTTTCACCACAAACACAGCCAACGACGACAGTGTGGGCGCGGCGCTGGATGTCATCGCGCTTACCGGCGGAGCCGAACTTGATACCTTTCAGGCGGATGTCGCGGGGGCGGAGACTGAGCAGGCTCTCAGCGATCTTCTTGAGTCGGTTACGGCAACGGTCGACGGCGGCGCGCAATTCGGCGCGCTGGATGTCGGGCGTCAGACGCAGGACATCAACGACACCCGCATGGCGGCGCTGCGCTCCGGCGACGGTTCCACCGGCGTTGCCGCCGGTGCATCGGCAAACGGCGTCAGCATGTGGTTCCAGGGCTACGGCCAGTTCGCGGCGCAAGACACGCGTCAGGGCATCAAGGGCTATGATTCCGACACGCTGGGCGCCGCAGTCGGCGTGGATACGACAACACTGGCGGACGGCGGGGTGCTTGGGTTTGCGCTCAGCTACGGCAGAACGAACATTGACGGCAAGAACGTCAACACGACAAGCACCGAGCTGGACAATTACGGGATCACCTTTTACAGCGGCGTTGATCTCGGCCAGCAGATGTTCCTGAACGGTCAGGTCGGCTACGCCTTCAACCAGATCGAGAGCGACCGTCACAATGTCGGTGGCGTCCCGGGACTGACGGCCAACGGCGACTACCATGGCAACCAGTTTTCGATGAAAGCCGCTCTGGGGCATGACTGTTCGACAGGCTATGGCCTGGTCATGACGCCGACCGTATCCGCCGCCTACACTTACCTGGATACGGAGAGCTACACGGAAACGGGCGCCGGAGCCCTGAATCTCGATGTTGACAGCGAAAACATGAATGTTCTCGCTCTCGGTGTCGGCATGAATGCCTCATGGAACCTGAAAAGCTCCGACGGCACCACCATGAAGCCTTCCCTGCGCGTCGGGTACGCCTATAACGCCCTCGACGACAATGTGCAGACGACGTCTTCCTTCACCGGAGATCCCGGCGCCACAGCCTTCGCCGCCAACGGCGCCGATCTTTCGCGCAGCACCTTCAATGCCGGCGCGGGCGTGACCTGGATGACGGCATCTAATTGGGATGTGTCGGCCAGCTATGATTATACCTATAAAGCCGACTATGCCGCGCACAACGGCGTCCTGCGTGCGACTTCCAGATTCTAGAGAAATTCCCGTTCACATGCGATCACTACATGCCCTCCCCCCCGCAAGGGGGGGAGGGTTTTGATTCCTGCCGAAGACGGAAACAGAGAGGTCATTCCTCTCCCTTGCGGCGGAAGCCCTCGATCCCGATGGCGTTCATCTCCTGAGTTTCCCTGAAGAGCCGTTCCTCTTCCTCAAGGCGGTCGCGTTCCTGCTGGGTCATTTCGTATTTCTTGAGCTCGCTGAAGGTTTCCATCATGCTGTCCTTGGCCGCAGCGATCTGCTCCTCCAGCCCGGCTTTCCGGACATCCATTTCATTCTGCTTCCGTTTCACGCTCTCCGCATAACTGGCGAAGGTGAAATGGACGTCCCCCGTACCCGTCACCATTTCCTTCTCTTTCTCGAAGGCACGGTCCAGTTCGCGCCGGCGGCGTTCGAGGAGCGCCAGCGCGGAATAAAGCTCCCCCAGCGCGATGCGCTTTTCGTCAAGCTCGTGCTTGTGCAGCCGGATCAGGACGGTCAGATCGGCCATGGAATCCCCGTCACTTCTTCACGCCCAGGATTTGCGTCAATTGCGCGTAGCCTTCCTCCAGCCGCATCTTTTCCTCCGGCTTCTGGGCGAGGAACTGGTCGAGCTTCGGATAGATCAGGATCGCCTCGTCCACTTTCGGGTCGGAGCCGCGGCGGTAGGCGCCGAGCCGGATCAGCTCCGCCATGTCCTCGTACGTCGCCATGATCTCCCGCCCGCGCTTCACGATCTCCGCCTGTCTGTCCGTCAGGCAGCGCGGCATCGAGCGGGAAATGCTGCGCAGGACATTGACCGCCGGATACCGCCCCCGGTCGGCGATGGCGCGCTCCAGGACGACGTGCCCGTCGATGATCCCGCGCACGGCGTCGGCAATCGGCTCGTTATGATCGTCCCCCTCGACGAGAACGGAGAAAAACGCGGTGATGTCGCCCTTGCCCTTGACGCCGGGGCCCGCGCGCTCCAGCAGCTTCGCCAGTTCCGAGAACGTCGTCGGAGGGTAACCCTTGGCCGTCGGAGGCTCCCCCGCCGAAAGGCCGATCTCGCGTGTTGCCATGGCGAACCGCGTGACCGAATCCATCATGCACAGAACCTGTCTGCCCTGATCGCGGAAATATTCTGAAACCGTCAGCGTCAGGTAAGCTCCCTGACGGCGCATCAGCGGCGATTCGTCCGACGTGGAAACGATCACCACGCTTTTTTTGAGGCCCTCCGGCCCCAGGTCGTCCTCGAGGAATTCCTGCACCTCGCGTCCGCGCTCCCCGATCAGGCCGATGACGCTCACTTCCGCTTCCGTATACCGCGCCAGCATCGACATCAGGACGGACTTGCCCACGCCGGAGCCGGAAAAAATCCCCATCCTCTGGCCGCGGCAGGTGCTGAGAAAGCTGTTGATGGACTTGACGCCAAGATCCAGCTTGTCGCCGATCCTCTTCCTGTCATGGGCCGGCGGCGGCTTGCTTCGGAGCAGTCTTTGTTCATTCCCGTTCAGCAACGGCCCCTTGCCGTCCAGAGGTTCGCCCATGGCATTGATGACGCGACCCAGCCAGGCTTCCCCGGGGCAGACGAACGCCTGCGACGCCGTCATCTCGGCGCGGCACCCGAGACCCACGCGATCCAGCGGCCTGAAGGGCATCATCAGGGCGCGGCCATCGCGGAAGCCGACGACCTCGCACGGGACGATATCCGCTCCCCTCGGTCTCAGGTTGCAGCGGTCTCCTATCGATAGCTCGCGCTCGACTCCGCCGACCTCGACCAGAAGGCCAAGAATTTTCGTCACCCTGCCGAAAAGCTGGAACGAAGCCAGCCCGTCGACACTTTCCTCCAGGTTTTCGATAAAATTATATCCGGTCATACCGCTCCATATTGAAGGGAATTCTGACTACAAAACAAGGATATAACAATCAAACCTGTCCGGCAACTCTCTTTGACAATTTCAAAATATGAAAATATAAGATCATTCTTTAAAATTTTTAAGCGATTCATGTTAACCAAGATTAATTTAATTGCTACAATCAGTGGACGAATTAGGTTGCGGCTCGACGATGCATACAAGAAATGTTTGTTGAAAAAGGAGTGCGGCCATGCGGGTTCTGCTTATCGAAGACGATCAGTCCACGGCGAAGAGCATTGAGCTGATGCTGAAATCTGAAGGGTATGTCGTCGATATGACCGACATGGGGGAAGACGGGCTTGAGATCGGAAAGCTCTACGAATACGACATCATCATCCTCGACCTGATGCTGCCGGATCTCGACGGCTATGAGGTGCTCAAGCGCCTGCGCGCCGCCAAGATCGAAACGCCGATCCTGATTTTGTCGGGGCTCTCGGAGCTCGACAGCAAGCTGAAGGGTCTCGGCTTCGGCGCGGACGATTACCTGACCAAGCCCTTCGACAAGCGCGAGTTGATGGCGCGCCTGCAGGCCCTCGTGCGCCGCAGCAAGGGTCACGCGCAGAGCATCATCACGACCGGCTCCATCACAGTGAACCTCGACGCCCGCACCGTCGAGATAGACGGCAAGCAGCTGCACCTGACCAGCAAGGAGTACGGCATCATCGAATTGCTCTCGCTCCGCAAGGGCTCCACGCTGACAAAAGAAATGTTCCTCAACCACCTCTACGGCGGCATGGACGAGCCGGAAGTCAAGATCATCGACGTGTTCATCTGCAAGCTCCGCAAGAAAATAGAAAAAATGTCGGGTGACAGCGGGAACTGCATCGAAACCGTCTGGGGGCGCGGCTACGTCCTGCGCGACCCGGCCGTCTCGCCGCAAAAGGAAACCGCGTCGGTTTGATCGCCGGAGGACTTTTCTGCTTGACGGGGGTCTCTGTGAGGTGGCTTCACTTCTTCGGACAGTTTAGCGGCGCGGATAAGCTACGATCTGTTGTTTGACATCATGCCGCCAGTCTAGGTTTATGAATCATTTCAGAGCCTTATCCAACCTGCGTCTAGTGGCCTAAATCATTCAGATTGATAAGGATTCACAGCGGTTTGCTTTTGTCGTAAGGTGAGCGATGGAGGTGACCATGAAGTTCAAGACGATAGCAGTAAAGAAGTATGTTGTACGCCTGAGCAAGGGAGAACGGGAT
>JAZDGQ010000046.1:0-14402 GCA_043806835.1 Pseudomonadota bacterium
CTAAAAACCCCCGCTGTCATTCCGATGGCTGCATGGTGTAGGCACATGCCATGCAGCGAGGAATCTTCTCAATGAATTCAAGGGCGAAGATCCCTCGCTATGCTCGGGATGACAATGGAAGGGAGGTTTTTAGAAGTGCCCTTTTAAAATCAGAGGGTTGTAACGTTATGAGAAATAAGGAATAATTCGGAACAGGGCCGAAAAACAGGATTGCCAAAATCCGGTGTTGCACAAGCCGGAATTTCTGTGCTAAATCCGCTTCACCCAAGCGTTCAGCGAATAAGAGGGGAAAATTGGCAGGACAGACAAAACATCAGGACATTGCAAGGCGTTACGCTCTTGCTTTCTTTGGTCTGGCGAAGGAGCAGGGTTGCCTTGACCCTGTTTCGGCTGATTTGCGGAAACTCAGACTTGTCCTGTCGGAATCATCGGATTTTCAAAAATTCATCGGCAATGCGACGCTGCACCGCGCCGATCAGGTGAAAGCGCTGGCCGCGCTTGGCGGCAGAGCCGGGTTCAACGCCCTGACGCAAAAATTTCTCGGCATGCTTGCGATGAAGCGCCGCCTCGGCGCATTGCCGGAAATCGTTTCGGCTGTGCAGGGGGCAATCGCCGGTCATAGAGGCGAGGTCACCGCCGGGGTCACCGCCGCCCATGCCCTGGATCCGGCGCAGACGGACAGCCTCGCCGCCGCGCTCGGAAAAGCCTGCGGCATGACCGTGAAAGTGGAGTTGAGGCAGGACGCCGGCATCATGGGCGGCCTCGTCGTCAGGATCGGCTCACGGCTGATCGACAGTTCGATAAAGGGCAAACTGGATCGGCTGCGCCGCACCCTTAAAAATTCAAACGAAACACAAACGAGAGAGGAAGCCTGAAAAAATGGAAATCCGCGCCGCAGAAATTTCCTCCATCCTGAAAACACAGATCGCCGGTTTCGGCGCGGAGGCCGACGTCGCCGAAGTGGGGCAGGTCGTTTCCGTCGGCGACGGCGTCGCCCGCGTTTACGGCCTCGATAAATGCAAGGCGGGGGAGATGGTCGAATTCCCAGGCGGCATCAAGGGCATGGCGCTCAACCTCGAAACCGACAACGTCGGCGTGGTGATCTTCGGCGACGACCGCGACATCAAGGAAGGGGACACCGTCCGCCAGACGGGCGAGATCGTTTCCGTCCCTGTGGGGAAAGAGCTTCTGGGGCGCGTCGTCGATGCGCTCGGCAACCCGATCGACGGGAAAGGCCCCCTGAAAACCAGAGAAATACGCCGCGTGGACGTGAAGGCTCCCGGCATCGTCGCGCGCGAGTCCGTCCATGAGCCGATGCAGACCGGAATCAAGGCGCTCGACGCGCTTGTGCCGATCGGACGCGGCCAGAGGGAACTGATTATCGGCGACCGCCAGACCGGCAAGACCGCGATTGCGGTTGACGCCATCCTCAATCAGAAAGAAAACAACAAAGGCACGGACGAGAAGAAAAAGCTTTACTGCGTCTATGTGGCCATCGGCCAGAAGCGCTCGACCGTGGCGCAACTGGTCAAGACCCTCGAGGACAACGGCGCGATGGAGTATTCCATCGTCGTGGCGGCGACGGCTTCCGAGCCCGCCCCGCTGCTGTATCTTGCCCCGTACACAGGCTGCACGATGGCGGAATACTTTCGCGACAACGGGATGCATGCGCTGATCGTGTACGACGACCTGTCCAAGCAAGCCATCGCCTACCGCCAGATGTCGCTTCTGCTCCGCCGCCCGCCGGGCCGCGAAGCCTATCCGGGCGACGTGTTTTACCTGCACTCGCGCCTGCTGGAGCGCGCCGCCAAGCTGGACAAAGAGCACGGATCCGGTTCGATGACCGCCCTGCCGGTCATTGAAACGCAGGCGGGCGACGTTTCCGCCTATATCCCGACCAACGTGATCTCGATCACGGACGGGCAGATATTTCTGGAAACGGGGCTGTTCTACAAAGGCGTGCGCCCGGCGATTTCGGTGGGACTGTCAGTTTCCCGCGTCGGCTCCGCCGCGCAGACAAAAGCTATGAAGCAGGTGGCGGGCACGATCAAGCTCGATCTCGCTCAGTTCCGCGAGATAGAGGCTTTCTCGCAGTTCGCGTCCGACCTCGACGCCTCGACGCAGAAGCTTCTGGCGCGGGGCAGACGGCTGACCGAGCTCCTGAAACAGCCACAGTACAGCCCGATGCCGTTCGAGGAGCAGGTGGTCTCCATTTTCTGCGGCGTGAACGGATATCTTGACACGGTTGAGGTGAAGGACATCAACGACTTTGAAGCGCGGTTTCTGAACGCCCTTCGCAGCCACGGCGCGCATATCCTGAAATCCATCCGCGACGAGCAGAAAATCACAGACGGCACCGGGGAGGAACTCCGGAAGTTCGCCGGGTCCTTCGTCGGGGCTTTTGTTCCCGGCGGGAAAGCGGCATAGGCATCGATAGGGACTGCATAACATGCCCAGTTTAAAGGAATTCAGGAACCGGATCGCCAGCGTGAAGTCCACGCGGAAGATCACCTCAGCCATGAAAATGGTCGCGGCTTCCAAGCTGCGGCGCGCGCAGAGCCAGGCGGAAGACAGCCATCCCTACGCCCTCCGCATGGCCGAAATGATGAGCCATCTGGCCGCGAATGTGGATGTCGATGAGACGAGTTCCGTCCTGATCGCCGGAACGGGCAAGACGGAGATTCATCTACTGCTCGTCATCACCTCTGACCGCGGCCTGTGCGGTGGATTCAACAGCGCGATTGCGCGCATGGCGCGTTTGAGAGCGCGGGACCTGACCGACTCCGGCAAAAAGGTCAGGATTATCTGCATCGGACGCAAGGGGCGCGACGTTCTGAAGCGCGACTATGCCGATAAAATCCTCCATACGTTCGAAGGAACGGGGAAAAAGCGCCTTGATTTCGAAAGCGCCCGGCAGGTGGCGCAGATCATCATCGACATGGCGGAACGCCGCGAATTCGACGTGTGTTCGGTTCTCTATAACCAGTTCAAATCCGTGATGTCCCAGATCCCGACCCTGCAGCAACTGGTTCCCATCGCCATCCGCGCGGCTGATAAAAAACAAAAAGGCGCCGGGACGCCCTATGAGTTCGAACCTTCCGAAAGGGAGATCCTCGACAGCCTTCTGCCGCGCAACCTGACGGTGCAGATTTTCCGCGCCCTGCTGGACAGCGCCGCAGGCGAACAGGCGGCGCGCATGACCGCGATGGACAGCGCGACCCGCAACGCCGGGGACATGATCGACAAGCTGACGCTCCGCTACAACCGCGCGCGCCAGGCGTATATCACGAAAGAGCTGATTGAAATCATATCGGGGGCGGAGGCTGTCTGAAGTCTGAAACCGGAAATCCGAAATCAGAATTCCGGCTTCTGATTTCAGATTTCAGAACAAGGAGAAACGAAAAATGATAAAACTGGCCGCACAAAACGAAGGCGCAAGGGGCAAAGTCACCCAGGTGATGGGCGCGGTCGTGGACGTGCAGTTCGAAGGCAGGCTGCCCGCGATCCTGAACGCCCTGACGATGACCAACGACGGCAAGCCGCTGATCCTCGAGGTGGCGCAGCATCTTGGCGAAAACACCGTGCGCACCATCGCGATGGATTCGACCGAGGGTCTCGTGCGCGGTCAGGCCGTCGCCGACACAGGGACGCAGATCCGCGTTCCGGTTGGCCCCGGGACGCTGGGGCGCATCATCAACGTGGTGGGTGATCCGATCGACGACCTCGGCCCCGTGGACGCCACGGAATATCACCCCATCCACCGCGCCGCGCCGGAGTTCACGGAGCAGTCGACCGAAACGCAGATGCTCGTCACCGGCATCAAGGTCGTCGATCTGCTGGCCCCGTATCTGAAGGGCGGCAAGACCGGCCTTTTCGGCGGCGCAGGCGTGGGCAAGACCGTCATGATCATGGAGCTCATCAACAACATCGCGATGAAGCACGGCGGCGTGTCCGTGTTCGCGGGCGTGGGGGAGCGCACCCGCGAGGGGAACGACCTGTATCATGAAATGATCGATTCCGGCGTCATCAAACTGGGCGAAAAAGGTTCGAAAGTTGCGCTCGTGTACGGCCAGATGAACGAGCCGCCGGGCGCGCGCGCGCGCGTCGGCCTGACGGGGCTGACCGTCGCTGAATATTTCCGCGACATCGAGGGTCAGGACGTCCTGTTCTTCGTGGACAACATCTTCCGCTTCACGCAGGCGGGCGCGGAAGTGTCGGCGCTGCTGGGGCGCATGCCCTCCGCCGTGGGCTACCAGCCGACGCTGGCGACCGAAATGGGCGTGTTGCAGGAGCGCATCACCTCGACGAACAAAGGCTCGATCACGTCCGTCCAGGCGATCTACGTTCCGGCGGACGACCTGACCGATCCGGCGCCCGCGACCTCCTTCGCCCACCTCGACGCGACGACAGTTCTGTCCCGCCAGATCGCCGAAATGGCGATCTTCCCGGCGGTCGATCCCCTCGATTCCACCAGCCGGATCCTCGATCCGCGCGTGATCGGGGAGAAACATTACAAGGTCGCCCGCGACGTGCAGAAAACGCTGCAAGGGTATAAGGCATTGCAGGACATCATTGCGATTCTGGGCATGGACGAATTGTCCGAGGACGACAAGCTCGTTGTCGCCCGTGCGCGCAAGATCCAGCGTTTCCTCTCGCAGCCGTTCTTTGTGGCGCAGGTCTTCACCGGAACGCCGGGCGTGTTCGTGCCGCTCGAAGACACGATCAGAGGCTTCGAGGGCATCGTGAACGGCACCTACGACTCCCTGCCGGAATCGGCCTTCTACATGGTCGGGACAATCGAGGGTGCCATAGAAAAGGCCAAGAAGATGATGAAGGCGGCGGCGTGATCGGGAGTCGGAAAACAGAAACCGGAAGTCGGAAAAATGGCTGAATTTTTAACGAACAAAACCTTTCGCTTCGAACTGGTCTCGCCGGAGCGCATCGTCGTTTCCGGGGATGCGGCAATGGTGCTGGTGCCGGGAAAAACGGGGGATTTCGGGGTTCTGGCGGGACACGCGCCGCTGTCGTCCTCCATCCGTCCGGGGATCGTCTCCGTGCATCTGCCCTCCGGAGAGGTGCGGAAGATATTCGTCGCAGGAGGCTTCGCGGACGTGAGCGGGGAGTTCTGCTCCGTCCTTGCCGAAGATGCCGTGGATGTGAACGACCTGAACCGCGCGGAGACGGAAAACACACTGAAAGCTTTGCAGGCTGATCTGGATACTGCGGAGGACGACGCCGTCACGCTTACGAAGCTCCGGCGGCAGATCGTTATCGCGGAAGCGAAGATCGCCGCCTGCGCGCAGATTTCCTCCGGCCTGAAGGTGAAAAATTCCGTCGGGGCCGGGGCGGGTCATGCCTGATCCCATAGACGCAGACAAATCAAAGGAGGGAAATTCGATACGCCTCCTGGCCGTCCTCGTCAGCGTCATGACTTTTCTGATTGTTCTGGCACTGGGTTTCGTCGTCTACGGTTTCGTGAAAGCATGGCCGGCCTGACATGCCCTTCAAAGTCCATTCCTCCGGCCTGACCGTGACCATCCGCCTGACGCCGAATGCGCGCGATTCCGGATTCCGGGGGCTGGCGGAGGTCGCAGACGGTAAAACCGCTCTCAAAATCTCCATCAATGCCGTGCCCGAGGAAGGCAAGGCCAACAAAGAGCTGATTGCTTTTCTTGCCAAGGCATGGAAACTGCCCAAATCGTCGATGTCCATTCTGTCGGGTCATACGCACCGCCAGAAAGTCCTTCTCATTGAGGGCGACGGGCAGCGCCTTCTTTCGCAGCTTTCCGTATGGGGGGTTTCCAATTTACCGTAACGATGAAAATAATAAAACTTTACCGCCGCGAAAATGGCCTCCACAATAACCGATATGCGCCTTACTGAATACCGCTGGGAAGGGGGTTCGGATGCGATTGATAATCATATCTTTATGTCTGACGATGGCGCTTGCGGCGGTCGGCGGATGCGGCATCAAGCCGGGCAAGGTCGATCCGCCCGCCGGAACCGAAAAAGATTACTTCCCGAAAACGTATCCCGACCCCTCCACGGATCCGCACCCTGAAAGGTATATGCGCCCATGAGCTTCATCGGCTACAAAGACGGCAAGCTGTACATGGAAAACGTCGCCATGGAAAACGTCGCGCAGACCTGTGGCACCCCCGTCTACTGCTATTCCACCGAGCAGCTCGTCGATAATTTTCATTCCTGGCAAAAAGCCATGCGCAGCGTCATGCCCGACGACAAATTCACGATCTGCTACTCCTGCAAAGCCAACAGCAACCAGGCCGTCATAAAAGTCCTCGGCAAACTGGGCGCCGGGGCGGATATCGTCTCCGTCGGCGAGATATACCGCGCCTTCAAGGCCGGCATCCCGGCGAAGAAAATAGTTTTTTCCGGCGTCGGAAAAACAGAAGTGGAACTGATCCGGGCGATCAAGAACAGCATCCTGCAGATCAACGTCGAATCCGAATCGGAACTGAACCTGATTTCAAAAATTGCCCTGAAGGAAGGCCCGAAGGTCAATATCGCCTTCCGGATCAATCCGAACGTCGATGCAAAAACCCACCCCAAGATGACCACGGGGCTCCGGGAAAACAAATTCGGCATCAACATCGAAACCGCGCCGGACCTCTATCGCAAAGCGCGGGCGATGCCGGGAATTCTGGCGACCGGCGTGGCCATCCATATCGGTTCCCAGATGACCGGCCTCGCTCCCTTCGAGGAATCCTTCAAATGCGTCGCCGTCCTTGTCCAGAGGCTCAGGAAGCTGGGGCATACCATCACCACCGTCGATCTGGGCGGAGGACTTGGCATCACTTACAAGGATGAGACGCCGCCGGATCTGACCCGGTACGCCGCCCTTATCCGCGACATCATCCTGCCCCTGGACGTCCATGTGATCGTGGAGCCGGGGCGCTCCATCTCCGGGAACGCCGGAGTCCTCCTCACCCGCGTCCTCCACGTCAAAAACGGCCGTGAAAAGAATTTCCTGATCGTCGATGCCGCAATGAACGACCTGATGCGGCCTGCGCTGTACGGCGCCTGTCATCCGATCATCCCCTGCAAAGAACCTGCGGAGAACCTGACGAAAACGCTCACCAGCGCAAAAACGCTCTATGATGTCGTAGGCCCGGTGTGCGAAACCGCCGACACGTTCCTGACGGATGCGGAATTTCAGGATGTCTCTTCAGGCGACCTGCTGGCCATCATGGTGGCCGGAGCCTACGGCGCCGTCATGTCCTCGAATTACAATTCACGCCCCCTTGTCGCCGAAGTTCTGGTCAGCGACAAGCAATATGACGTGATCCGGAAAGCCCAGAACATCGAGGATGTCGCGAAACTCGACATCCTTCCCGACTGGCTGGCATGAAATAGGCAAAAGGCTGATGTACAGGGACTCATCAGTCGTGTAGAATCCAGATATGAAAGGAACGCTAAATTGGCAACAAAGGCAGACATAGACACAGACCTAACCTTGGAACTTGATGGAAAACAAAATTCTATCAAGTTCCTCAAGGCCGTCTCTGCTTTTATAAAGTTCGTCGAAGAAGTTACGAAAGCTTCTGCGGGTGAACAGCCGCGCCCTGAATGGACTGTACAAGTCAAAGGCGGCAGCAATCTTGTGGGGCTTGTGCCCACACCTGGATTTAGCTCCGCCATTGTTCAGAACACATTGACGCTGGTAAAGTCCGGTATTGATTCCATCGGTACAAATGCTTTTGTTTCTGACGAGTTTTCCGAAGAGGCTTTACAGCAGCTTAGAAAGCTTGCCGAGATATCGGACGATGAAACGACCGCTAGAATTTGGGTAAGGAAGTTCCCTGTTAGAATTACTAAAAAAATAGCATCTGCCATTGCTGAGATGATGGGTTCCAGTTATCAGGACTATGGCTCTGTTGAAGGACGCTTGCAGGTTGTCTCTGAAAGAGGGGCTTACAGCGCAGAAATAACCGACCCTTTAAGCAAAAAGCCTGTGAAATGCCATCTGAATCGGGAGTTGATAAAAGAATCTTTAAGTCTTTTCGGGCAGCGTGTCGCAGCATACGGAAAAATTCACTATAGGAAAGACGGCAATATCGTAAGTATTGACGTTGAAGAATTTACGCCATTCCCGCCGCCTGAAAAAATACCTTCTTTCGTCAAAGTCCATGGCATATTCAGAGATCAATAAAATGGCAGAGAAAGTTTATTGGGACAGTGATTGCTTCTTGGCTTGGCTTCAAGACGAAGCTAGTGCTGATTTATGCCGTCAAGTGTGGGAATCAGCGCGAGATGGCAATGTCATTATTGTCACTTCCGCTCTCACGCTCGCCGAAGTTCTTGCTATGAAACGCAAGACGGCGATTCCAAAAGAAAAGCGGGACGATGTGATTAATTTCTTCAAAAACGAATATATCGTGGTCATAAACCTTGATAGAAAAATTGCCGAGAACGCTCGCGATTTGGTATGGGATAGCGGAATAGACCCAAAGGACGCAGTTCATGTGGCAACAGCACTCAAACTTGGACTTAACATGATGCACACATTTGATGCTGACCTGATTAAGAAGACGGGAACGCTCGGAACCCCACGCCTCATCATTGAACAGCCAAGGGCAGCACAGCCGAAATTCGATTTGAAAGTAGTCAAAAATGAAGAAGAAAAAAAGTCAAGAACAGAGGGATAAATTCGTTCAGACAGCTAAAGAACACGGTTGCAACGAATCCGAAAAGGCTTTCGCGAAAAAGTTAAAAAAAGATATGGAAAAGATTTAATTTCCTATGGGTTTGCAAATATACAATCGCCTAAAATTATGACCGTCCGTATAGCTCCACGATACATTCTTGTTTTCACCCTCAGCTACGCAGGCCTGCTGTGGGAAAGGCTGTGGAACCGCCTCTGGCCTGTTGCCAGCCTGTTCCTCTTCTTCATCGCCCTGTCGCTCATCGACATCCCGATGATCTTCGGCGCGGTCTGGCACCTTCTCTTTCTGGCCTTTTTCGCCGCCGCGCTTGTTGCGGCGTTCCTCCGCGCGGGCGCCCCTTTTTTCCTGCCCACCCGCGAAGCCGTCGAAAGGCGGATGGAAAAAACCGGCGGTCTCGGCCACCGCCCGCTGGCGGCGCTGCGCGACAAGCCCGCGGCCGCGCTTCCGGAAGAAGTCATGTGCCTCTGGCAGAAGCATCTGCAAAAAGCCGCCGAAACGCTCGGACAAATCAGGATTTACCGGCCCCGTCCGGATGTCTCCGCCCATGACCGATGGGCTTTGCGTTATGCGGCGGTGATTTTTCTGGTGACCGGACTGGCGATCTCGGGGGGGGATGCGACGCTCCGGGTGCGTCAGGCGCTGACCCCTGATATCGGCAGTCTCCTGAACAAAAGAACGGCTGCGCTGGATCTCTGGATCACGCCGCCCGAATATACGCACGCGGCAACGGTCTTTCTGTCCGCCGCCGGACAGGGCATCGTGGCCCGCGACGGCGCCGTGCAGGTTCCCGAAGGCAGCATCCTGAAACTCCGCCTGTCGGGATACCGGCGTGCGCCGAAACTCCTGTATGCCGGAAAATCCTATGTTCTGACGGAAGCAACGCCCGGAAACTTCACCTTTGAAATGCCCCTGCACCAAAACGGTGATTTAAATCTCACATCATGGTTCCGCCGTCTGGGACGGTGGCCGGTCATCGTGGCGCCGGATGCCGCACCGGACATCAGCATCCTCGGAACCGAAACCACCGCGCGTTCCGCCGTCCGGATCATTTACAAAGCGCATGACGATCACGGCATCGTGAAACTGACCGGCATCATCGGAGCGCCGGAGGATGGCGTGGAAAGACCCGGAAACAGAAACGCCCGCTTTGACGTTCCCGCCGCCCCGCCGACCGATAAAACAAGCCATGTGGAGGACCTGACCGCGCACCCCTGGGCGGGATTGCCGGTCACGCTGACGCTGGAAGCGGAAGACGGCATCGGCCAGAAAAGCTCCAGCGCCCCCCATGCGTTCCTCCTGCCCGAACGCGCCTTCACCAGCCCCGTCGCCCGGCGCGTCATCGATGCGCGCAGGAGCCTGCTCTGGGCGAGGAACATCCTCAGCCGCCGCGCCGTCGCTGAAAATCTTGCCGGAATCGCCGCCGAAACGGCGCTCGCCAAAGGCGACATCGTCGTCTTCCTGTCCCTTTCCACCGCCGCGAGACGCCTGATCCATGACAGCGGCGACAAAGCCTCCGAAAGCGCGCAGAATCTCCTGTGGGACGTCGCTCTCAGGCTGGATGACGGCGGCCTGTCGCTCGCCCAGCGCGAACTGCGCGACGCCCTGCAGAAAATGTCGCAGGCGCTTAACGACGAAAACATCCCGAAACAGCAGTTGCAGGATATTCTGGACGACGTGCAGGAAAAAATGCGCCAGTACGTCCAGGCGCTGGCCGACGAGCTGCAACAAAGGCTTCGGCAGGGGAAAAAACTGCCTGTCCTGTCCCCTGCCCTCGCACAAAAATTCATGAAGAACATAGACCTGAACGAGATGCTGGAGCAGATGCGGCGCATGGCGCAGGCGAATTCGCGCGATGAAATGCAAAAGATGGCGGACAGCCTCAAAAACGCGCTCGACGGCCTCGACATGAAAAAATTCGACCTGATGCAGGAAAAACAGATGCAGGCCATGGCGGCTCTGCAAAATCTGGAGGAAATCATCATCCGCCAGCAAAAGCTGTTCGACAGGACCAATAAAACGAAGGACCCCGCCGATGCACAGGAGCAGGGAAAAGAACAATCCGCCGTCCGCCGGAACCTCGGCTCGTCCCTGCACGAGCTGGGGGAAACGACGGGAACCATCCCCGATAATTTCGCCAAAGCCGACCAGTCCATGAAACTGTCCGGGGACGCGCTCGACAAAAGTCTCCCGAAGGAATCCCTGCCGCATCAGAAAAACGCCCTCGACGAATTACAGAAGGGCCTCGACGACACAGTCAAACAGATGGCACAGTCCATGCAGCAATCGATCCTGTCTTTCGGGCTGATGCCGGACATCGGTAATTATGGCGCGGGTTACGATCCTCTGGGGCGGCAAAG
The DNA here is from genome assembly GCA_043806835.1 of Pseudomonadota bacterium. Classification (GTDB taxonomy): domain Bacteria; phylum Pseudomonadota; class Alphaproteobacteria; order Micavibrionales; family UBA2020; genus PALSA-926. The sequence goes on from JAZDGQ010000046.1 coordinate 11,042, forward strand.
CGGCGGGACCGGGGGCGGCGACATCAAAATCCCGAGCGAAAAAGAACGCCGGCACGTACAGGAAATCATCGAGGAACTCCGCAGACGCTCCAACGAGCCTGACCGCGCCAAAACCGAGCGCGACTACATCGACAGGCTGCTGGATCGGTTTTAAGAATCCGTCCCGAAACTTTTAAAACGAACTCTCAGCCCGCCGCCTTGACCTGCGCCTTGGGCATATCCACCCTGATATGGATTTCCCTGAGTTGCGCCGCGTCCGCCGGGGCGGGGGCTCCCATCAGAAGATCCTGCGCCTGCTGGTTCATCGGGAAGGCGATGACCTCGCGGATATTCTTTTCATGGGCGAGCAGCATCACGATGCGGTCGATGCCGGGGGCGCAGCCGCCGTGCGGCGGGGCTCCCAGCTTGAAGGCGTTGTACATGCCGCCGAAGCGTTCCTCGAGAACCTCTTTCGGATACCCCGCGAGCGCGAAGGCTTTTTCCATTACTTCCGGCAGGTGGTTCCGGATCGCGCCGGAAGACAGCTCCACGCCGTTGCAGACGATGTCGTACTGGAACGCCTTGATCTTGAGGGGATCCATGGTCTCCAGAGCCTTCAGGCCGCCCTGCGGCATGGAGAAGGGGTTGTGGGAGAAGACGCGCTTGCCGGTTTTCTCATCCATTTCGTACATGGGGAAATCCACGATCCAGCAGAACTTGAACGTGTTTTTCTCGATGAGGTCAAGCTCTTCTGCGATTCTCGTGCGGACGAGTCCGGCAAAGGACGCGGCCTTGGCGGGCATATCGCAAACGAAGAAAACGGCGTCGCCCTGACACAGTTTTTTGAGTTCTTCCTTCGCGGCGGCATGGACAAACTTCGCAATCGGCCCCTTGCCTTCGTCTCCCTCGAACAGGATATAACCCAGCCCCGGCGCGCCTTCGCCTTTCGCCCAGTCGTTCAGCTTGTCGAAGAAGCTGCGTGGACGGTCGGAGACCTTCGGCACGCGGATAGCGCGCACCACTGCTCCTTTATCGATAAGTGTTTTGAAAGCATTAAAAGTTACGTCTTCCCGTTTAAAGACTTCAGTCACATCGACGATCTCAAGCGGGTTTCTCAGATCCGGCTTGTCGTTGCCGTATTTCAGCATCGACTCGTCGTAGGGGATCCGCACGAACGGCGGCTTCGACACGGCCCATTTCTCACCCGTGAAGCCGGAGAATTCCTCGAACACGCCGTGCATGACAGGTTCAATCGCGGCGAAAACATCGTCCTGCGTCACGAACGACATTTCAAGGTCGAGCTGGTAGAACTCGCCGGGGCTGCGGTCGGCACGGGCGTCCTCGTCGCGGAAGCAGGGAGCGATCTGGAAGTACCGGTCGAAGCCGGAGATCATCAGAAGCTGTTTGAACTGCTGCGGCGCCTGCGGCAAAGCATAGAATTTTCCGGGATGCACGCGGGACGGCACGAGATAGTCCCGCGCCCCCTCCGGGCTCGACGCCGTCAGGATCGGGGTCTGGAACTCGCGGAAGCCCTGCTCAAGCATCCGGCGGCGCAGGGAGGAAATCACGTCGCAGCGCAAAACGATATTGCGGTGGAGCACATCACGGCGCAGATCCAGAAAGCGGTAGCGGAGGCGCACGTCCTCGTCATACGGCTCGTCCGAATTCACCTGAAGCGGCAGCATCTCGGTCACCGGGGAGGAAAGCAACTCAAAAGCCTTCACCTTCACTTCGACCGTTCCCGTCGGCAGGTTTTTGTTGACCGTCTCGGGCGTGCGGAGCACCACCTCGCCCGTCACCGAAATCACGTTCTCGAGGCGGAGCCTTTCTATCTGCGAAAACAGGGGATTGTCCGTATTGATGACGCACTGCGTCAGGCCGTAGTGATCGCGCAGATCCAGGAACATCAGCCCGCCGTGATCCCGCTTCCGGTGTATCCATCCGGCGATTTTGACGGTCTGGCCTTTATGCTCGGCGCGAAGCTGGTTGCAGGTATGGGTACGGTATGCGTGCATGAGTATCCTCTGTTTTTAATAAGGTGAATGCTCTTTTCTAGCAGAAAACGCTGAAAAAACAACGTGTTTTGCCAGAATTATAATTATGCTGGCGCGTCATATTCCTTTAATTCCTTTAGCGGCGGGAAATTTAACCCTGAAGATGATTAAACGGATCAGGGGACCCTTATTTAATTTCAAAGTTAACAAAACATGAACTTGCCCAAATTGACATATCTCTAAAGATGCTGTATTCTTACGCCATACCCTCAAAGGAACCCCTGAACAAGCCCCGTTTGCAATGTTGATGGTATAAGGCGGCACGATGTTGGCGTGTTTGAGCCTCCCGGAGCAGGGATTTTTGGGGATTTTCCGGCGGTAGACGCAGTTCTCCTGTGGAGGCCGGCCTATCCCGGCCTCCATCAGCAAGCGCATTCTGGATGCCATGACCACCAAGCCGGAAAAGGACAACGTGTTTAAAATCGGGGAAAAGTAGCGTTAAATCCTTGAGAAATCAGACAGTTCCCAATTCGGGAATTTTCTTGTTCCCAAAACGGGAAATTGATATTATGATGAAAGCATAAGGGAAAAACATGAGAATCATTGCCCGCAGGACGCTGATCGACTTTTGGAAGAAATGGCCGGACAGCGAAGAACCGCTAAAGGCGTGGTTTAAGGTGGCGAGTGAAGCCGAATGGCAAGACCCGCAGGATGTGAAGGCGCAATATAAAAACGCCAGCATCCTGAAAGACGGCAGGGCCGTTTTTAACGTCGCGGGTAATAAATACAGGCTGGTGGCGTGGATTAACTACGATTACAGCGTGATCTACATCCGGTTCGTCGGCACGCACAAGGACTATGACCGGATAGACGCTCAAACGATATGATGGAGGGACGACATGAACATTAAACCGATCAAAACAAAAAAGGACTATGAAACAGCCCTCAAACGGATTGAGAGCCTCATGAGCGCCAGGAAAAACACGGCCAGAGGCGATGAGCTTGATGTGCTCACGACGCTGGTTGAAGCCTATGAACAAAAGCGCTTCCAGATCGATAACCCCGATCCTATTGCGGCGATTGAGCACCGGATGGAGGCTCTGAATATCGGGCGCAAAGACCTCGCCCCTATCCTGGGATCAAAAAGCCGCGTGTCCGAGGTTTTGGGCCGCAAACGCAAGCTGACCATGGAAATGGTGCGGAACCTGCACAAGAAAATGGGTATCCCGGCGCAGACGCTTATTCAGGACTATGAATTGCGTCCCCATTGAATTTCATTTTGCACGGCTAGGCTTGATCCCCGAAAACCGGATACCGCATCCGACTGCCGTGCAGATTTCTTTTCTGCGGTACTCGTGCGGGGAGTAGTATGGCCACAACAAAATTTC